>JAZONJ010000106.1:0-3222 GCA_045654425.1 Acutalibacteraceae bacterium | reverse complement strand
GCTTCCCTAGCTCAGTTGGTAGAGCACGACACTCTTAATGTTGGGGTCCAGGGTTCGAGCCCCTGGGGGAGCACAAAGACAGTTTGATAGAGTTTATCAAAGTATGATAAATCGGTTTCTGAGATACTTCAGAGACCGATTTTGTTTTTTAGGGTTCAATAGAGTTTGATAGGTAATTTGCAAAAACTGTGGGTAAAAGTGTTGTTTAAACTGTGGGTAAATTTTCAGAGGACAGCAAACAGTGCTCAAAAACTTGAAAAATATTGCGGTACGAAAACAGCTTCCGAAATTTGGATGAAAAACAAACAATACAACACAGAAATACACACACTTTTAACCACAGTTTTGCCGAAAGTAACACACAGTTGTCAGAAAATTTACACACAGTGAAACGTTCTTCCGACAGCGATTTTTGATGCTTTCAGCTGTAGACCCGAGCAACACACAGTTTTGGTGAAAATTTACACACAGTTTGTTGGGATTTACATACAGTAATAACCTTAAAAAACTGCACTATGGCACTGCAATTTTATCTGTCATCTCGCCCTCTGAAATCCGGCGAAACCCCTATCACGATGTCTGCACACATCGCAAGTATCCGTATCCAGACCACAATAGGAATCGCTATCAATCCTGACTATTGGCTCGATGCCAAGCAGAAAGTCAAGAAGGGTGCTGTCAACTCGAAAGGGCTCAAGTTCAACGAAATCAACGACAGGTTGGATGCTATCACAAGAGCTTTCAATACATTTGAGAATGAAAACAACGGAGCTCCCACTACGAAGCAGGTGCTTAAAGACCTTCTTCACGACACTCTTTATGGAAAGAATGGTAAGCCGAAGAAGGAGCAACATGACTTCTACGACACATTCGACAAACTTGTGGCTACGTCCAAGGTGAAGTGCCAGTGGTCTGAAAGCACTGTTAAAAAATACGGTACCTTCAAAAAACATCTTATGGCCTTCGCTCCGAAAACATGTTTCTCCGACTGGAATACAGACAAACTCAGCGAATTTGTCGCCTATGAAGGTGCGGAACTTGACATGATGGATGTCTCTATACAGAAAGACCTGAAGATGCTCAAGTGGTTCTTCAGACGGGCAATAGAGATGGGTGTAAAAGTTCCTGCAGACTTCCTCGCCTATAAACCCAAGTTCAAGCTTATCGACAAGGAAGTAGTATTCCTGAACTGGGACGAACTGCTCAAACTCTATAATTTCGATGTTCCGAAAGATGGTACTGAAGTCTGTCTTAAGGACATTTCGGGAAAGTTATATAAGAAGATAGTACGCAACCGTTCGTCACTGATCAAGACTAGAGACCTCTTCTGCTTCTGTGCATTCACAGGCCTTCGTTATAGTGATATGGCTGCCCTTAAGAGGACTGATCTTACGGAAGACGCCATCAACGTTATTACTGAAAAGACTGACTGCAGTCTGAAGGTACCTTTCAACGCGTACTCACGCACCATTATTGAGAAATACGAAGACGAGAACTATCCCGGCAATCTCGCTCTTCCTGTTATATCCAATCAGAAGATGAATGAGTATCTGAAGGAGCTTTGCGAACTATGCGGCTTCAACACTCCAGTAAAGTACAGCTACTACAAGGATAATGTGAGATACGACGAAGTCCATCCGAAATGGGAGGTACTCGGCACCCACGGAGGCAGGAGAACATTCATCTGTGCAGCCATCGAGTTAGGCATCCCTACTACTGTTATCCAGAAAATCACTGGACATGCCAACGAGGCTGCTATGCGCCCGTATATAGCCATCACTGACAAAAGCAAGATAGATGCAATGAACAAATTTTCCGCTAAGAAAACTGTTTAAGACCATATAAAACTCAAAAATACTCGTAAAATATTGCATTCTTAATAAATTACTCCACCTTTGCCTACACAGTAAAGATGGAGTAATTTATGGATAATATTAAATCAGACACCCCTTTGATGATGCTCACCGTATCACAATTCCAGACATTGGTGGCATCCTGCTTTGCCGATAAACAGGAGCAAATCGCTCAGGAACCGATTCCGGTCAAACGCTATGTCTATGGCTTGAAAGGTATCTGCGATCTCTTCGGTTGCGCTCATTCTACAGCTCAGCACCTTAAGAATAAAGTGATCACTGAGGCTGTATCACAGTATGGAAGAAAAATCGTTGTAGATGTCGATCTCGCCCTCAAACTCTTTCAAGATTACAAGGCGACCAAAAACTAAATCCTTCTTGCCTTGTTTATATCGTTTATTCCCAAAGTAAGTACGAAATTTCTTGACCCTCCAGTTTCATACATGAATATCCGGAGCACCTGTCCCTTCACAAGCGAAATCTTGTCGAAGCCAAACACGATATGTCCTTCTCCATCCGGTGCCACAGGTCCAAGTCCATATACACTGCGAGGAATCACGCTCTTCTCATACACAAGGCTCCTTTTTGTCTTCTTCCTGCTCTCGATAGAGAAGCGTGGGTCAGCAAACTCGTAACTCACTTGCGACCCGTTCTTCAGCGAAATCGAGATATAAAGCATATCATCCTTAATGAATATGTTGTCGCATTGCAGGGAAATGTCATATCCGCTGCACCCAAGATGATACAGTTCCTTTCCCTGGCCGGATATCTCAGCAATCTCTGATACGGTCTCAGTCTTAGCTCGTTCCTTCTTTCTGGTATCGATCAACAGCGAGGTAGGGTATTCATCATACCTCACGACAAACGTATGCATCTGCCCGTTCGATTCCAGGCAGGTTATGGAGGTACAGTAATCAAAGGCTTCACGAGCCTTGATCGCAACAATGTCCTTGCTCCCCTCGATGATCTTTGCCACCATCGATCTGTTCCCCAGATTCACATACTTCAGTTCGGATGCAAAACGAAGATGTACCGTCTGCGTAAGCGACACTGATAGAGTATCACACCCCTCCGCAGCCATACATCTGCACCCCAACAAACACATAATCATAATACTCATCAATCCCTTCATATCATTTACCTTCTTTCAGATTTTACAAGAAAAAACTCATATCCCGAAGCTACATTTACCGACACCTCCCCGGAAGAAGACCTGGCGATGTTGACTCCCGTGCGGATAATCGTATTCGCAATGTCTCCGACTAATCCTCCGAAGGTCGCGCCGGATGCACTCAAGGCATCGTTCTCGGCCTTCTTTGCATTCTTATTCGATGATGTCTCCGGACAATAGATACCTTTTAAGCCATCC
>JAZONJ010000105.1:0-5458 GCA_045654425.1 Acutalibacteraceae bacterium | reverse complement strand
CGGCACCAAGGAAACCGAGACCGTTTACAACCTGAGCACCGATTCGTCCAATATCGCCGCCAAACTCTCCGTGCATAACCTCACTAAGGCACATAACTCCCGCTGCACCGAGGCAAACGAGAAGGTGTGTGCGAAGTCCTGCCTCGTGATTGGTACGAGCGCGCTCAATACCGATTACACCGCCGAGAAAAGCTGCAACAAAAAGTCTTATTATAAGTTCGATTTCATATCCGAAACTTTGGAAAAACTCTGCCATTTTTATTT
Source organism: Acutalibacteraceae bacterium (assembly GCA_045654425.1). Classification (GTDB taxonomy): domain Bacteria; phylum Bacillota; class Clostridia; order Oscillospirales; family Acutalibacteraceae; genus SFWF01. Next base: position 5,194 of record JAZONJ010000105.1, on the reverse strand, counting down.
ACCTCCGAATTTATTTTGTCATTTTTTCCTGTTTTACTTTATGATCGATAACGTGGCGTGATGCAAGTTCTCGCTTTATATCATCAACAGAAATTCCCATTTCTACCATAAGAACCATTACGTGATATGCAAGGTCTGCTATTTCATAAACCGTTTCAGCCTTATCATCAGCTTTTCCTGCAATAATAACCTCTGTGCACTCCTCGCCAACCTTTTTGAGAATCTTGTCGATTCCTTTCTGGAAAAGGTAGGTAGTATAAGAGCCCTCGGGCTGTGTTTCCTTTCTTCCTACTAAAAGCTCATACAAGCCATCCATTGAAAAAGCATGATTTTCCGAGCTTTCAAAAACATCCTTTGTGAAACAAGAATCTGTTCCGGTGTGGCACGCGGGTCCATCCTTGTTTACCATCACAACAAGCGCATCGTTATCGCAGTCAGCAGTAATGCTTACAATATGCTGAAAATTGCCCGATGTCTCCCCTTTTCTCCAGAGTTCCTGACGAGAACGAGACCAGAAACAAGTTTTCTGCTCATTTATGCTGATTTCCAAACTCTCACGATTCATATACGCCAGGGTAAGCACCTTTTTAGTTGCAGCGTCAACAACAATCGCAGGTATAAGACCCTTTTCGTCAAATTTAAGTTCATCTATATTTATCATAATTTTATCTCCTGACATTAATGCCGTCAAGGGCAAGTTCTTCTTTTAAATCTTTTATGCTGACCTCTCCAAAATGGAAAATAGATGCGGCAAGTCCTGCATCTACCTTAGGCAAAGTGTGGAAAAGGGTTTTGAAATGTTCAATGCCACCTGCTCCGCCTGAAGCAATAACCGGTACAGATACAGCGTTACATACCGCTTCAAGCATTTCGATATCAAAACCGTTTTTAACTCCATCGGTATCAATGGAATTTACAACAATTTCACCGGCACCTGCATCAGCACCACGCTTTATCCATTCAATAGCGTCTATACCTGTATTTTCTCTTCCGCCCTTAGCAAAAAGAGTGAACTTTCCGTCGACTCTTTTTATATCAGCCGAAAGAACAACGCACTGGTCACCGTAACGTTTTGCCGCTTCACCGATAAGGGCGGGATTTCTTATCGCACCCGAATTTACACTGACCTTATCAGCGCCGCATTTAAGCACCCTGTCAAAATCCTCTAGTGTGTTTATTCCTCCGCCAACTGTAAGCGGAATGAATATTTTGGACGCTACTTCACACAAAATATCGGTAAAAAGGCGTCTTCCTTCACTTGATGCAGTTATGTCGTAAAAGACAAGCTCATCGGCTCCGTTATCACTATAAAACTCAGCAAGTTTTACCGGAGAAGAAACATCGGCAAGTCCTAAAAAGTTAACGCCCTTTACAACTCTGCCGTCCTTGACATCGAGGCAGGGAATTATTCTCTTTGTAATCATCTGGCAGCCTCCTCTATTGCTTCTTTCAGGTTGATAGCACCTGTATAGAAGGCCTTACCTAAAATTGCGCCGTACATTCCCATATCACGTAGTCTTGTGATATCAGACATGTTGGTAACTCCACCCGAAGCAATTATGTCGATAGGAAACTCAGATGAGAGTTTCTTATAAAGTTCGGTGTTAGTGCCCTGCATTGCTCCATCACGGCTTATATCGGTACAAATAACGGTTTTTATGCCGAGCTTACAAATTCTGCGGAAAAATTGCTCGCCTGTTTCGGAGGTGGTTTCTTTCCAACCCTTTGTTGCAACAAAACCGTCTTTAAGGTCGCATCCAACGGCAATTCTTTCGCCGTATTTCGCGCCCATTTCTCCGAGAAATTCAGGGTCGGTTGCAGCCGCGGTTCCGAGAATAACTCTCAAAACTCCCGCATCGAGATAACGCTTTATTACCTCTTCGCTTCTGACTCCGCCACCTATCTGAACCTTAAGTCCGCCGACTTTAATTATTTTCTTTACTGTTTCAATATTCGGAGTATTGCCGTCACGTGCGCCTTCAAGGTCAACAGTATGTATAAACTCAGCTCCCGAGTTTTTGAAATACTCTGCTACCCTTTCCGGATACTCACTATAAACCGTCATCTCATTGTAATCGCCTTTATAAAGACGGACGGCTTTACCCTCATATAAATCTATCGCAGGAAAAATTTTCATAATTTACAACTCACAAAACGCTTTTAAAATTGACAGTCCCTTTTCTCCGCTCTTTTCGGGGTGGAACTGCATACCGTAGACATTATCCTTTTCAGCAGACGCAGTCAGTATTCCGCCATACTCAGCAACCGATGTAACATAATCATCACAGTCGGCAGCGTAATAAGAATGAACGAAATACATATGGTCGCCTTCATTCAGATATTTGAAAAGTTTGGATTTCGGTTTATCTTTCGGGAAAATAAGCCCGTTCCAACCAATATGCGGAACCTTAAGACCTTCTTGAATCACGGGTTTTATCGGTTTAACCGAACCGGGAATAAGTCCCAATCCATCATATTCCCCATACTCATAACTTTTATCAAAAAGCATCTGCATTCCGAGGCATATTCCGAGAAGAGGCTTTCCGTTGTTTGCTTCTTCTACAATTACAGAGTCAAGACCTGTTGCTCTGAGTTTTGCTATCGCATCCGAAAAAGCACCAACGCCCGGAAGCAGAATTTTATCTGCTTTTCTTATAACTTCGGCATCGCCTGTGACCACAGCTTCAGCTCCAACCATTTTAAGAGATGACGAAAGACTGAAAAGGTTTCCGACCGAATAGTCAACAATCGCTATCATTATAAGACTCCCTTTGTTGACGGTATTTTGTCGGCATTTGCGGCGTCAATTGCAACTGCCGCTTTAAGCACTCGTCCGACCGCTTTGAAGCAGCCTTCAATTATGTGGTGGGTATTAGAACCTGCAAGTTCTTTTATATGTAACGTAATACCAGCATTACGTACAAAAGCCTCAAAAAACTCTTCTACAAGCTCGGTATCGAAAGAACCTACTCTACTGCTCGGAAGAGGTAAATCCATCGAAAGATGCGCTCTGCCCGAAATATCGACAGCTGCAAGAATGAGTGCCTCATCCATCGGAAGAATTATATTTCCATAACGGTAAATTCCCTTCATATCTCCGAGTGCAGAGCAAAGTGCCTTACCGAGACAGATTCCGATATCCTCCGCGGAATGATGAAAATCAACCTCGGTATCTCCGTTACACAAAACATCAAGATCAAATCCACCGTGTTTTGCAAAAAGGATAAGCATATGATCCATAAAACCGTTACCGGTTTTAATATTGCTCTCTCCTTTTCCGTCAAGGCAGAGATTAAGAGTAATATCGGTTTCTTTTGTGGTTCTTTTAATTTCGTAACTTCTCATAGTTATACCTCACTCAGAATTTTGTCGGTTGCTCTAAGCAACTCATCCATCTGTTCCTTAGTGCCGATAGTAATTCTGACATAATCTTTTATCTTATCCGAAGAAAAATGACGGACAAGAACACCCTCGTTTTTAAGGGAGAAATAATAATCCCAACCCTTTATCTTGTCAGAACGGACAAAGATAAAGTTTGCAACCGAATCGGTCATCTGAAAACCGCGTTTTTTAAGCTCAGCTTTTGTATATTCGCGAATTTCGGCGGTATTCTTATTACATTCCTTATAATATTCAGCATCTTCCAAAGCGGCAATTCCTGCTGCCTGAGTCAGACGGTTTATATCATAAGGATTGGTCGAGAACTTGATTGTATTAAGGTCAGAAATCAGTTCTTCATTACCTATTGCAAAACCAAGTCTGGCGCCTGCAAGAGAACGGGATTTTGAATATGTTCCGACAACAAGAAGATTGTCATAACGCTTTGTAAGTTCTACTGCGCTTTCGGCTCCAAAATCAACATAAGCTTCATCAATAAGGACTACTCTGTCGGGATTCTGCTTTACAATTTCCTCAATCTGCTCTACCGATAAGGCAAGGCCTGTCGGAGCGTTAGGGTTCGCAATAACTACCATTGCATTTGCATTATAGTAATCGGGCGCATGAATCGAAAAATCGTTTTTAAGAGGAATTTTCTTAAATTTAATTCCGCAAAGATGAGCAAAAACCTCATAAAAACCGTAACTTATTTCAGGAAATACTGCTCCGTTTTCACTATCGCAAAAAGCCATGAAAGAAAAGTTAAGAATATCGTCCGAGCCGTTTGACAGAATAACATTCTTCTTTTCAACCCCATAAAACTCAGCAAGCTTTTTCGTAAGCGCGCTTGCGGTCGGGTCGGGATAGAGATTAAGTTTTTTAACCTCTTCGCTGTTTACAGCCGCGAGCACTCCGGGTGACGGCGGAAAGGGCGATTCATTGGTATTAAGTTTTACATATTGTTGGTCTCTCGGTTGCTCACCCGGTGTATACGGAACAAGCTCCGAAAAACGTTTGCTTAAAAATCTACTCACAGGAAATATCTCCTTTATTTAATATCGCCTTTAATTCTGACCGTCGCACTTCTCGCATGAGCCGAAAGTCCTTCCTTTTCGGCAAAGTATGCAACCTTCTCTGCAACCTCAAAAAGTGCTGTTTCAGTATAATAACTATATGCTGATTTCTTGACAAAATCGTCTACCGACAGAGGACTCGAAAATCTCGCAGTACCGTTTGTAGGTAGGGTATGATTTGTTCCCGAGAAATAGTCTCCGAGAGCCTCGGGACACATTTTTCCAAGGAAAATGCTTCCTGCATTTTTCACCATATCAAGATATTTAAAGGGCTCGTCAACGCATATTTCAAGATGCTCAGGCGCAATTTTATTTGAAATCTCAATACCCATATCGAGATTTTCAACAATTATAATTTTACCGTTATTATCAATAGATGTTCTTGCAATTTCTGCTCTCGGTAAAAGGTCTATTTGACGTTCAAGCTCTTTTTGAACATTTATCGCTAACGCTTCGCTATCAGTAATCAGAACAGCGGTTGCATTTTTATCGTGTTCAGCCTGACTGAGCAAATCTGCCGCTACAAAAATGGGATTACAGGTTTCATCAGCAATAACAAGTATCTCACTCGGACCGGCAATCATATCAATATCAACAACACCGTAAACCTGACGCTTTGCCTCAGCAACAAAAACATTTCCGGGTCCGACAATTTTATCTACCTTAGGAACGGTTTCGGTACCGTATGCAAGAGCCGCTATACCCTGTGCTCCGCCCATTTTGAAAATTCGGTCAGCTCCTGC
>JAZONJ010000104.1:0-3714 GCA_045654425.1 Acutalibacteraceae bacterium | reverse complement strand
TTAAGAATACAGGTGACTGTGACGGTGCCGAGGTGGTTCAGTTCTATGTTGCAAAGGAAAACAGTATTGTATCACGCCCGATAAAAGAGCTCAAAGGCTTTGAAAAGGTCTTCGTAAAGTGCGGAGAATCAAAGCGTGTTGAGTGTGTAATTTCTGTAAGTGATATGGCTTATTATAATGTAATGCTTGATGACTGGATAGTTGAGCCGGGTGAGTATAACTTTATGATTGCAGCATCGGCGCAAGATATAAGATATACAGAAAGCATTAACGTTGACGGAAATGCTCCTTATACTATAAACAGTCATGCTTATGCATCATTGGCATAGAACTTAGTGTAAAAATATATTAAAGGAGAAAGCATATGAAAAAGTTTATTGCGATCCTTATGTCTGCGGTTATTCTTTTAACATCGGTATTATCGGTATCGATGATTACGGTAGCGGCAGAGGACAATTCAGAGCCGGAAACCTTAACGGATACGGTAGTAATGCCGAAATTTGTGGATTCTGTAGGAGATGAATATTATCTTTACCATACCGCAAAAATAATACCTGATTCGGTAGCTGACGGAAGTAATGCGCTGACAATCAGCGGCGCGAAGAATACTGCAAAGCTGCCTTTTACGTCGCTTGTTTCAATTTCGGAAGGAAATGATAAAACGAGCTCGGCTAACATTTATACAAAACGAGCTGCTGCGGGTGATTATGCGGGCTTTATGTTCTATGTTGATGCACCCGAAATAGAGAATGAATATACTTTTACATATAAGGTTAATTCTACTGATTCCGAGGGTAATCCTATAACTGAATATGCTTCTAAAACCTCAGACAAATTCCATTTCGCTTTTTATGTTTGGGCTTACGATGCAAGTGCAGATAAGAATACTACTTTCTATAAGTATTCAGGTTTTACCGCCTATACTCTTAAAGAGGGCGACAACTCTTGGAAGTCTATGACTACCATAGGCTACGGTATGGATCTGGATTCAAACTTTAAGGGTTATGTGTATGTACCCTTTACTTCTTTCGGCTTTGCCGCTGATGATGAGTTTTACGGTATCGCTATAAAAGAGCTTACCGCAAATAATAACTATACTCAAAATTCAACCGCTAACTATCCTCTTTGGGGCTACATTCCTGAGGGCGATAGTCTTAATGTCAGCGGAAGTATGCTCGTTAAGGGCGAATTTGGCTCATCGGCCGCACCGAGTGCTGATTCGGTTGTTATCGGTGGTGAGAAGTATTATTACGATTCGGGCAAACCAATTGATGTTAAAAGTCTCAGATTCCCCCAAATAAGCTCGGGCGTTATTAAGACTGATATGTCAACGGTGGGACACTCTACCGACCGTTTTGTTTTGCCGAGCGCAAACGGAAAGAAAAGCGAAGTCTATGGACTTTCAGCTCTTACTGACAGTGTCGGCACATCAACAACAAATACTATTTTTTATCAAATCAACTCTTCTAATCAGGCGGCATATTCCGTAGCGGGTTACACCTTCCCCGAGGTTATAACCTTAAATCGTGGCGGATTTATTATGTATGCTGAACTTCCCGCTCTTGATGGCGATCATAATATAGTTTTCCATAGAAGCTATTCTAACGGTAACGTAAATATGACACAAGGCACGGGACTAACCTGGTACCGTCTTGAAAAAGGTGATACCAAGTGGGTAAGTGCGCAGACAAACGATTATTGCCTTGATTTTGATGATGCCGATGTTGAAACGGGCAAATCTCCCGCTTGGTCGGGTTATATCTACTTCCCATATAATTTCTTTAGAATGCTTACTACTTCCGCCGAGTTGGTTGATTTCGGTATCGGAATGGAGGTTTATAGAACTTCTTACGGTAACGATGCATACCCGGGCACTCCTCTTGCCGATGCAATCAAATTTAGCGCAATAACACACGTTACTGAATTTGATTCCGCCACAACCCTCGCTTATGGCGATGATGGCAGGCTTGTTGACCTTGCGACCGGTAAGTTTATTACCATAAATTATTCCGATGCTGATTCTTTAATCGGAAATTCTGAGATTGTTAAGGGCGGAAATCCCAAAAACGTTTTACAGATGGAGTATATCCCCGACTACAGAATGGAAGCCACCGTTAAGGCACTTGGTCAAAACGGCGGTATATACAACGATATAAACGCCGACGGAAAGCCGAATGGTGCACTTGTTTCAGCGGGAGCGGTTATAAAGTATCCTGCCATTGAGCTTTCAAAGAGTGTCGAAGCGGGACATACGGGCAGACTCGTTTATATAAACACCCCGAATATTTATACTGCTGACGGTGACGGATTGGCTTTCTACGTGAAGAATGATTCCGATTCAGCATTCAATCTTCGTTTTGGTTCATACGGTGTGGCTTATCAGCCGAACGCCGAAACAGGCGAGCCTGAAAAGGTGAAAGGCGGATATCTTGATTATTACGGAGTTCGTTACAAGCTTCTTGGCAGCGACGGAAAGTGGCAAAGTCTAAAGGGTGATGCAAGAAAGATGCCCGTTCCTGCGAATTTTGAAGGATATTTTTACATCGACTTTTCTGATATGCCGAATATAGGCGCTTACGCAGATAACGAAGGCACCTACGTTTATACGGGATTTGCTGTAATGTGCGATGATACGGTTCTTACAAAGGATAATTTCACAATATCTTATCCCATGTTTGTTAGCAATTTTACCGAGTGTAATGCAGGTATTGCTTTTGTAAACGGAGCCGAGGTTTCTCAAAACCTCTTCACGGGCGATTTCGCTATCCAAAATGATGGTGAGTCTGACCTTAACGTTGGTCTTCTTGAACTTGTTCGCGCAAAGGGAACAGCTGATTTCGAGAGTTTCAGAAGCGATTATTTAAAATATTATCATGGTGGAGAAAGACCGATAGAGCCTTGCCGCAAGCATGAGGCATACTATAATAAAAAATGCACCATATGCGGTGCAGATATTGACGTTACCGGCACGCTCGGCAATGTAATGATAATGGGCGACTCCATTTCTACATTTGACGGATATTCCTATAAGCTCGGTCAGTTCTGGTACGGCGATGTTGCATCAAACAATACAGATGTCCGTAAAGTTGAGCAGACTTGGTGGAACATCCTTATGAGCAATATGGATGCGAACCTTGTTTATAACCGTTCTTGCTCGGGCTCAACTATCGCAGAGGCAAGATGGAGTGACGGAGTGGCTACAAAGGCATATAACTCCTTTAACGCTCGTTTTGATCAGGTTGTAGCTGATAATGAGCTTGAACCCTTTGGATACACTCTCGAGGATATTGATACATTCATATTCTTCGGCGGTACCAACGATAATGCCTCTTGCAATATCGGAGAGGCGAAGTACTCCGATTGGACTGAAGAGGACCTTAAATACTTTGCACCTGCTTATTGCAGATACATAGCAACTGTTAAGGCAAAATGTCCGAATGCGAAGATTGTGAGCCTTGTTGATACGACACTTGCTAAGGTTGCCGAAACACAGCTTGCTATAAATGAGCATTACGGAGTTACAACCGTTACCATTAATGGATTCGATGAGGTTGCGCCTCATCCGACAGTTAAGGGTATGAGACAAATTGAAGAAACCCTCAGACATGCTCTCAGCGAATAAATAAAATTAAAAACCGACAGGTAACAGCCTGTCGGTTTACTTTTTATTTTACAAAGTTTATATCAAATTCAATCACGCAACAATAAGTCGGG
>JAZONJ010000103.1:0-17498 GCA_045654425.1 Acutalibacteraceae bacterium | reverse complement strand
TCTTTTTCTATAAATAAGCTCATTTCTTCCTCGCCATCCATAAATTTAAGATAATTCTTATCTCCCTCATCTACGGTCATAAAGTGGCTGAGGTTGATTTCGCCGTACTCTCCGCCAAGATAAATCGGATGATATCTGAAAGTTGCAAGATCTCCGCTAAAGGTTGCTCCCTTATTATTGGTAAATCCTGAAATCGGAACTTTAATCCATCCGCTAAAGCCTGCGGGAAGTTCAATATGTCCTCTGTTATCCGAAGGAGCTGTCTTTACAGTGTGCTCGCTCCACTCTTCAGTACCGTCTGCTAAAAGGTGATATACGGTATCTTTTCTGAGAGGATGTGTTCCTGCCAGGTTTAAGAATGCCTCTGTAGCCTTAGTGCCTGTACTCTCAACGTAAATGATTAACGCGCTTGAATCGATTACCGAAACCGCCGTTGTAAAGGTCGGATTTACATAGAATGTATTATCATTAGTATCGGTATGAGTGAAGACACCGTCATTTACATACTCATGAGGTATTTCACTGGGAATAACCTTAAGATTAATAACCGGACTTGTGAACGGAGTAGTGCTGTCAGCTAATGCAGTTGATTTAATCCACTCGTTTACATATGAGCCTGTCTGAGGTGCCGGCTTAGCAATACCTGTTCTGAAACGGATGTCAGAACCAATAGCATTTACTAGATGTGATGTGAAGATCGGTCTCTGCGGTTTTACCTCAGGTACAGTGCCTTCGCCAGGTACTTCTGTGGGATAGGATGACTCGGCATCTATAATGAAACTCTTTTCAGTCTCACCATCCATAAAGGTTAAATAATTCTTACCACCCTCATTTACAGTCATAAAGTGACTGAGGTTGATTTCGCCATATTCACCGCCAAGATAAACGGGATAATATCTGAAATCGGTGAGATCGCCCTTCCAGGTTGCACCCTTGTTATTTGTAAAACCGGAAATCGGAATTTTAACCCATCCACTAAAGTTAGCAGGAAGTTCGATATGTCCTCTGTTATCGGAAGGAGCCTCTTTTGTGGTTTTCTCGCTCCACTCTGTGGTACCATCTTTTAAAAGGTGGTATACTGCTTTTTTACGGAGAGGAAAATCACTGTGCAAGAACAAATGCGCCTCTGTATCCTTAGAGCCTGTGTTCTGAACATAGAAAACAAGCGCGCTTGAATCGGTTACCGAAAGCGGCGTTGTAAACTGAGGATTTACGTAGAAGGTGTTATCGTTTGTATCGGTATGAGTGAAGACACCATCATTTACATACTCATGAGGTATTTCACTGGGAATAACCTGAAGATTAATAACAGGACTTGCAAAGGGAGTCGTGCTATTATTTAACTTAGTTGCCCTGATCCACTCGTTTACATATGAGCCTGTCTGAGGTGCCGGCTTAGCAACACCTGTTCTGAAACGGATGTCAGAGCCGATAGTGTATGCAAGGTATGATGTAAAGGGCGGAATCTTTACGGTTACCTCAGGGTTAGTTGTTCCCTCAGGTGCAGTGCCCGTAGATACATCATAATAATATCCGTTATCGATACCAACGGAGAAAGTAGGATCGTTGACCTTATCGGAAACTCCGTAGTAATCCTTATTCGTTTCGGTAGAAGTAACTTTATCTTCGGGTTCTAATACGCTTGCATTATAGTAAGCGCTCTCATAAAGGTTAATATAATCCTTTTCTTCATTGAATTTAAGCTCGATCGAACCTTCAACAAAGCGCTCAACGAGGAGAACAGTACCAACAGATGATCCTTTTGTCATCTTAGAAAGAGTAATTTCTGTTACTTGTTTTCCTGCTCCTCTAGAGAACGATGCTGTAGGAATATAGATATAACCCTCAAAGCCTTTTTTCAGAGAAATTTCACCGGTAGCATTAGTTCTAGCCTTTGACCAAGCATTTTCTCCACGACTAATTGTGTAAACATCTGAATTAGCACTAAGGGCAGCTTTACTAACTGTAAGTGATACTTTGCCCTCTGCTTTAAGAGGCTGCTTATAATAAACGAGCAAACCACCTTTTGCATTAAGCTTTTGTGATGAAGTTTTGAATGTTAATTTTGCTGAATTAGCAGAAAGTTTGTAGGTATAACCGTTTGCAAAATGTGTTTCATTAGCAACTTTTTCACCTTTTGTAACAGCAGTAGCCTCAAGCATAGAAACTACGCTGTGGGGACGCTCGCGAGTAAGTTCGACTGTTCTCTGAGAAGCATCAGCTTCCTTAACCTTTGCTTTAAGATAGTTTTCGCTTCCCTCTTCAACAAACATGAAGGAACCTATCTTAACACCGCCATCCGTATACTTTCCGCCAATCTGCTTCTGGTAGAAGTTGAAGCGGTAAGCATAAAGAGAACGACCCGGTTTTTCCGAAAGGCTTGAAACGGGAATTCTAACCCATCCCTCAAAGCCTGCCGGGAGGGTCATATTACCCTTTGAGGTGTCTACATGTGACTTAACAGAAGTAATCTCTACCCACTCGTCATATCCCTTCTGAAGAAGATATACAGGAGCTTTTTGTTTGAGAATAAGCCACTGGTTAGTATCTACAGCAGGATAAACCGTCTTCTTTCCTTTTGCATCCTTATGAACTGCCATACCTGCAGTTGCAACCTGGAAAAGGAATTCAGTCTCAGGAGCCTGAGACGGCATTTTCACATAGAACATAACGGCATCGGTAGGCTTTACCTTATATGCGTTAGAATATGCAGCATAACTTGTACCATCATAGTTAAATGAACCGTTTTGAGAATAAGTACCGCGGGAATTACCATCGTTGTCTTTCATAACACCGTCTGTAATTGTACCGAGAATATTACCTTCCATATCGACATACTTGTCGGTTTTGAAAGGAATGCCATCAACAAGAGCTTCGTCAACAGCCTCTGGATTCATAGCGGCATAAACATAACCCGCAGTATTGTTCATTGATGCAGCATCCGACCATCCGTAACTCAGGGTCGGGCCCTTAATACCCGAAAGAGTTGTATCGTATCTTTCGTTTACGGTACCAAAACTTTGCATATTGGCACTCGAGCGATATAAATCCATCAAATGGGTTTTATATGTACCTCCAGTAGCCAATACAAAAATGCCTTGTACGAAAATGGTAGGAAGAAGTATAGCAATGCTTAAATACACTGCCAGCATTTTTGTAAATGTTTTTTTCATAAAAATCTCCTTTAATGGGGATTGTATGGGTGACTTAAAAAAAGTCACCCTTTAAAACGCTTTGTACGTGACAACTGCCTTCCCCTTTCGAGGAAGGCTGTTATATTAGTGATTAAGAAGATACTTTCTAAGTCCAAGGAGCTGGTCATCCTCGTTCTCGAACTTAGTTATATCGTGCTGGATAGTATAACCCGATTTTGCAAGAACAGCATCAAGAATGTCTGTATTTGCATCAAGGTTAAAGTCGCCCTTTGAATAGAATAAACCAGTTCTTACAGAGGTGCCTCTTTTTATAAACTCGAGGTCAGCCGAGTAGTTAGCTACCATAAAGTCAGACACTGCAAATCCATTTGCAAGTGAATTGAATGTAAAGCGGATAGAATCAAAGTCTGTATCTGCAGTAACTGCAATCTTTACCCAACCCTCAAAGCCTGCATCAAGAGTTATCTTTCCGTCTGCGTAAACGCCGGTCCATGTGGAATCTGCTACGGAATAAGCCATAGCGGAAGAGTTATTACCGATTGAAGTCTTGAAAGAAACTGCGGTTTTAGCATCATTCTTTGCATAGAACATAATTGCCTCGTCTGCTTTTACAGTGCCGTTTACCTTGAAATCAGCATAAAGCTCATCGGATTCATTTGTAAGAACACCATCAGCAATAGTAAGCACCTCAGCAACTGCTTCAGAAACAGGAATAAGCTCACTAATGCTGCTGTTCATACCCTTAATCTTAGTATCCGCTTCAGCATCCTTATAGTAGATGGAAGCAAATTCGGTTGAGAGTAATGATAAACTCTCTATTTTCATACTACCGCTCATTGTAATCGGGAAGAAGTCAACACGAAGCATATCTCTGTCTTCTGCAATGTTTTCATTAAATGTGCTGAACGGAACGATAACGTAGCCAACAAATCTTTCAGGAATAGTTATCGATGCACCGGGTTTTCCTCTATTGGTTGTACCTGTAACTATCTGGTAAGTATCAGAAGATGTAGTACAGCTTTCTATCTTGTTTCTGCTGTCTGCCAATAGATAATAGGGTGAATCAGCAGACATATAAAGATAATTTGTTCCAAAAATAGCAGTTAATTTTCCGCCTGAGGTATTGTCTATTTTAAGAGCTAAAGCTTTATTTGTTCCTGCTTTAAGTGTTTCAGTGCCATTTTTAAATCCAAGTCGAGACAAGTTGATGGATGTGTATTTTCCACCACTTATTTTAGGAACAAATGTATCTGCTGCTGTGAAGGTTATTCCGCTACGTGTTAATCCGTCGATGCCGCCATTTCCGCCATCAGCATTAGTGCTTGCTGTGGTCTTAACAGGTGCTGTTGTTGATGCGATGAAGGGGAAATCAGAAGCAGGATATACGCCGTTAGAGCTTAAAAATGCGCTGTCTTTAGTAATAGCGAATGGATAAAGATCATCTACAACAGTTATGTCACCGAAAATTAATTCACCGTATTTTCCGCCGAAGCACTCGGGCGCAACTTTAAATTCGCCAAGAACGGTAGCATTTTCAGTATCGTTGTAGAAAAAGCTTGTTGCAGGAATCATAACCCAGCCTTCAAAATCGGGAGCAAAGGTTGCAACACCTACTTTTTTGTTAAGAGAACCGCGGTTTTCAGGTGCAACAAATGTTTTTGTTTCCCACTTTCCTGTTTTAATGTCGTAGGTATAATATGTATCGTCGGCATCGGTTACATGGTTAGTTAACATAAATGCAACGTTCATCGGCTGTTTGTTCTCAATACCGTCATCATAAATATGATTTATATAGAACATTACCGATTTCCCTACGATAGACTCGGTTTTATAAGCATCAACAACTGCTGATGCAAAAGTAACGTTTGTCTGTGTATGGGGTTTACCACTTGAATCGGCGGTTTTTAAACCGACAGTTTGACAAGTTCCGCCGATATATTCTCCGTCAGCATTGAATCTTGAATCATACTGCTCGCGATAAGTAACTCCAAGTTTTTCATGGGTAGTATCTTCTGTATATCCGTCAATTGCAAAGGGATTCGGTGTAACAGCGTCCATATGATATCTCGCACAAGTATCATTGTCCACCACTTGCGTAACCTTTGTAAACTCCCAACCTGTATCGGGCTTCGGACGTTGAGCATTTTGTGGGTTCTTATTTGCGCCTATAGGAGTAATCGGGTAATAAGCGTCGGGTGTTAATCCATCTTCATAACTATCAAGCTTAAAGTTTGTGTTGAGGTAAGTGTTATTTGCGCCATAACCTGCGGCAAGCTGACCGTCCTTGTCGATAAAATCGTAGAAACCGTCAAGTGACATTTCTACATCGTTAACACTAAGAGCAGTTCCGCTGTAAAAACGGTTGCTGGCAAAAGCGTATGTTTTGTCGCCTGTGGTTACACCTTCAGCTGTAGTAACGTCGCCGTTTACTACCATTATATTAGACAACTGAAGGTCTTTTCCGGCAACGAGCTCATCAACGAACCAGTCGATACGGCTAAGATACTTATAAGTAGCTAATTTAACAGTACCATCGTCAAGCTTTGTAGTATAGTTGAGCCATGTGCTTGCAGGCATATATACCCAACCCTCATATCCTCCGGGAAGCGAAAGACTTGCATTAGTAGCTTTTTCACCATAGCGGAATCCGTTTTCTTCACCGTTCAAAGCAGTAACCTGAGACCAGGAGTCAGCACCTGCAGGCATAAGATATACGCTTTGATTCTTAACTGTACCATTATATAATTGGTCGTGTTCTTTTCCTGTGGATTTAAGTACAATTTTATCGTCTTTAAAGGCTACAGTAATAGCTTCAAGATAAAGTCTTGTATCTGCACTATCCTCGTGGAGTTTAATATAGAACATAAGTCCTTTGCTCTTATCCTCTGTATAAACGTCAATAAGGTTCTCTGTTTCACTCAGAAGCGAGTCAACTCCGAGCTTCTCAAGGTCGATGTAACGAAGTATCTTTTGACCCTTTATCTTAGTATATCTTGCTATTTCGTCTTCTGAAATTTCCGGGTCTTCTGCCTTACTTTTTGCTTCTTTGTAGAAACTGGCGAGATCAGATTTATCGAGTGAGTTTCCATCTTTATTCCAACCATAAGTCAGACGTGTTGACGGGAACTCAGGCACAAGGGGATCTAAATCTCCAGCAGCTGAGTACACATCGCCATAGGTAGGCGACATGCCATCTACCTTTGTATCTGCAGATACATAAGCGTTGTTAGTGCCGTTATAGAAGTTTACCGGAAGCTCGGTCGCGTTTAAGATTGTGGTTGTTTCTTCTGCTGTAGCTCCGATAAAGAGAGTAGACGCTAACAGCAATACGGACAATGCGAGGGAAAGTGCTTGTTTTAATGTTTTCATACATTTTTCCTCCTTAAAATTATCTGATTACCGTGTAATCGAGTGGTGCTATTTTTATATTATTATAGGTCTCTTCGGTTTCACCGTAGTTGCAAACTATCTTTGTGCCACCCTCATACTCGGTAATACTGAGATTACCAAGATACTCGTGACGAATGATAACCTTGTCGGCGAGTGCTTTGTGAGTTTCCGAATAGTCCTTAATATATTTCTTCATCTTGGGTAAAAGGTCATCAATCTTTGAATTATAAAGGAAGTTAAATACTGTATCCTTTAATTCGTGTGATTCAATACCCGATACCGCATAAGTTGCAGAAATTCCGTATTCAAATGCACGCAGTGCAAACTTTTCTGAATCGCTTTCAAAATTCACAGGAGTAGAAGCGAGTTTTTTATACGAATGGAATACCATTGTATAGAAGGGAACGCTTTGACTTTCGATAGCAAAACCACTTGAGGTGAGCGGTATATCATAAAGCTCGTTTGCCGAACCTACCACGCAACCATTACCACCTTCAAGAGCAATGTTTATTCCCTTTGATGCAGTTTTCTGCATAGCCTGCTTCATAAAGTTCAGATATGTTTGACGTCCTGTTGAAGAATCACTGGTAAAATCAGAAAGTAGTTCTTCTCCGTAATGCTCAAAAACAATTGAACTACCGGAAGGCAGCTTCTTTAATAACTTTGAAATCATCTTCTGCTGATACTTTATAGTATAGAAAGACCAGAAGCCAAACTTGTTATGCCAACGTCCGCTTGCAAGAGAACGATAGTAAATCTTAACAGAGGTCTGATTCAAACTGCTCATATAGTCCTTGAAACGCAGAAAATCGAAAGGTCTTCCGTAAGAGCGTTCAGTATTATAAACAGTATATACATTTTCGCTTCCTGCTTTTTGCACAAAAGCATTGTAGCCCTTCTTACCGCCTAATTTGCCGATATAATCGGGCTTTGTAATGGTTTTTGCACCATAACCGCCGTTAAGGAATCCGTAAAGATAGAATGACGGGGCTTCCCCACCCTCTTCGGTCAAACTGTCATATAATGCAGAAAGCTCGCTAAAGTCTGTTGCTTTTTTAACAGTTGTAATCGGAATACCGAAAACAACCTTCTTTTCAGGAGCGGCACCGAAAGCCATTATCGCTACTGCAGGTGTAGCCGATTTATCTTTATCGACTATAACTTTCTCAGATAAGAGATAATCACGATAGCAATTCGCCATACCGCTATAATTTGCGTTGTCACCGCTAAGTGCATAGAACCTTATTACAGGATCAATCTTTACTGTCCCAGACTGAATGATATCGAGGGTTCTTTTTGCTCCTCCGCTTTGCTGAAGTCCTGTTACATCACGTTCGCGGAAGATGAAGCCCGAGCCAACTGTCAGTGAGTCCGCAACCATTGTGGCATTTATTGAAGCGTAGATATCACCGGAAGTTATTACTGCAAATAACGCTGCATTTTCCTTAGCCGCTCCATATACTGGGAGTAAAGCCTTCTTCGAATCACTTATTATAGGATATATAAGATCCTGACAAGGATCGTTTCCATAAACTCGTGCCGAATAAGTCTCGTTGCGTGACTGTGATTCAGAATAATTAATTATTGCGCCTGAGCCGTCAGGAATGAAAGCATATCCAGACTCGGTTGCGCTTCCATACATAAAATTAGGAAGCACTTCAATATCAGTAATGCGGCTTTCTCCATTTTCCTTAATTTCATTATAAGGTATTGTAACATCGAGATAGCCTTCTCCGAGCGCTACATTTAGCGGAATAGAAAAGTTTGTATTTTCTTCAGAAAAACTAAAAGTTATCTTTATTCCGTCTTTAATTTTTTTAATCTCAAATCCGCTTTCACGGCTGGGAGCTGTTACAACTGCTCCGACACCGTCCGCTGAATAATAATTTACCTTTATAATTGATGAAAAGGTGCTGTCAGCAGATTTTGGGAATGCATACCACGGAGTGTCACTCTTTTTATCGTAGAAAACGAAGTTTGCATTATCAAGATCAACATAAAGTGTTGAACTAGAGTTTGAAGCAATCTCCATAAGACCGCTTGAATTAAATGCAGCACTTTCCGGGATAACATCCGTTTCTTCTGCCGAAACAGCCGGTGCTGTCAACGTAAAGGCACCGAATATTATTGTCAATACAAGAAGTATTGAGAAAATCTTAGTTTTCATTTATCCGCCGCCTTTCGTTATAATTGTCTGATTATTATCTCGCGGATAATATTTATGATAAAGCTGTATATCTGTTGATAAATACTCATGAATAATAACAGTAAAAATACCAAGCAAAGAATTATTACTATGGTAGCGAGTACCGAGAAAAATGTTTTTGTAACGGTATACTGATGCATTACCATGAGGCCGAGAAAGACAAGTACAATCGTCCAAATCGTTCCAAAAGCCGAGAAGAAATTATAGAAAGTTGCTTCGGTTTCGGTAAAGAAATAAGAAAGCACGATGTTGAGTGATGTGAGCAATATAGACGGAAGCAACGAATATGTAATCGCTATCCAAATATCGCCCATGCTTCCCTCTCCGTCAACGAGAGTACTTGTAGCCCAGTTACACACAGTGAAAACGACCAACACTCCGACAGATATTGCAAGTACTGTCCAGATGCTTACATCCTCACCACCACTCGGCATAAACAAATAACTTGTTGTTGTTTGCTGTAAAAGTTTTACAATGAAGAAAAGTGCTGCCAAAACATTGGCAATAATCATGGATGACTTTCCTTCATATTTAAGATCGTTAAAGGTATCTATTGGATGAAAAAACAATCTGAATGGATAAAGAATAAGGGATTTGTGCCAATTAATCGGGACAGACTTATTATCTATCATATCGCGGATTTTGTATTTAACCGCTTTAATAAACAATTTTGTATTTTGCATTAAACCGTCCCCCCTATTCTGAAAGTTTCTTGCGTATCCACTTTATAATAAAGAAGAACGCAACGATAGCGGCGACACCACCGACAACAATCACCATAAAGTGGTCATGAACAAACTCTTTACGATATTCATTAAGTGCAAGAGAGTAGAAATATGTATCTCCGCCCTCTTCAAGATAATCCATCGCAAGTTTGTACTCACCGATATGATACTTAGAACGTCCAAGGCTACAATAAGCCAATGGTAAATTTGAGTTTTCTTTTAAAAGTTCCTGCCAGATACCCTCAGACTCTGTATATTCACCACGACGATAATGCTCCATAGCAACATACAGGCGCTTTATATAATCTGTAGGCTCCATTACCGTAATCGAATTTTTATTCTTATCAAGAATGAGGTAATTCTCTCCAAGTTTCTCTATTGCGGCAATATTGCTAAAGCGACCCTTCTCTTCTCCTGTTCCGCCAAAGATCGCCATTAAATTGCACTCTTCATCGTAAAGGAAAAGTTTATTTGTCTGTCGGTCAGCAACAAGCATGTTTCCGTCTTCATCCGCATGAACATCGATAAACGAATTTCTGCGATAAGCCGATTCATGATCTCCGTAAACTGTTTTACTCGAACTGATAGATGCAAAAGTCAAGATGTTTGCACCGGCAGAATTAAGACACTTTAAATCCTGTCCTGCAGCAACATTCTCACTCGTAGCAAAAATGAAATTCTCAGGACCGAGATAAATATTACTATAAGGAGAAGGAAGTTGCTTTGTAATACCGTCTTTCATAGCGTCGGTGAAAAACTTCTTTAAAAGTGAGCTGACAAAGGTTTCAAAAGTTGCCTGTACCTGATTCGGTGCAAAGAAATTTTTAAACTCATCATTCTCATCAAATCGCAGTATTCCCTGATAGATTGCAGATGAAGAAACAAGAATATTATCATTTTCGTCAAGAACAATCTTCTCAGGTTTGAAAACGAATTTTTCGTTGACAGAAACAATTCCGTCGCCTTCGATATAACGGAAAACCTCACCGTTTTCACGTATAGCTACTACTCTTGAGTTGCCGGTATCACATATATATAAATTACCGTCTTTTACAAATATTCCTTCCGGACCTAAAAGAGCAGAATTCTCTTTTCCTTTAATCTCGGTTATTTCTTTCACATAGGATAGCTTGTTGTCAAGAACAACTATTCTATTATTACCTGTGTCGGCAACATAGACATATCCGTTTTCATCTACAAAAACATCCGAAGGAGAACGAAATGTACCGATATCAAAGTCAGTTCCGTAAATTACCTCTTTAGCCACATAGGTTTCGGGGGCCGGTATTGAAGCGTTTTCCTCATCATACTGATAGTTGTGTGACTGTGAAATAGCGCTTGCAGTACAAGTAGATGCGGCTATTAAAAAGGCAGCTGTAACAGCTAATATTCTTTTTATCAATTCTTCTTCCCCCTTTTCTCTGAAAATATAGTAATCACTCTTTTATACCCGAATAAGCCATAGTCTCAACAACCTTACTTTGACTGAAAACGAATGCCAGCATCGGCGGTAACATAAGTATTACCGAAACAGCAGCTGAAACGCCCGCTCTGTCAATACCGGCAGATGTCATCTGGTTCATCATCGTAGGAAGGGTTTTAAGACTCTCGTCAAAAATAAACTGTCCACCCTCAATATTCCACTGACTTATAAATGTAAGTATTGCAAGTGTTACCCAAGCGGGCTTAATTGAGGGGAAAACTATTCTGAAAAATACACCAATTTCACGACAACCGTCTATTCGTGCAGCCTCAATAACATCATCCGGGAAGGAACCCACGAACTGCATTACAAGAAATACACCGAATGAGCCGCCGATTGCAGGAAATATAAGTGCCATATAGGTATTGATTATACCTGTCTTAGCCATCAGGATATACTGCGGAAGCGATGTAACCTGAGTGCTGAAAAGGATTGCAAATACTATAAGTTTATGTATTGCTTTCTTAAGCGGAAACTTGTGTTTTGCAAGAGGATAAGCTGCCATTGATGCAAGTACCACATATATAAATGTAGAAGAAAGAGATACAAAAACAGTATTAAAGATATATCTTTCAGAGGGCATTGTTGACTGCGACTGAAGAGAAATAATATCAATAAAATTGTTTATAGTCGGATTGTAAACTATAAAGCGAGGTGGGAACAAATACAACTCGCTGAGCGGTTTGAAAGCGTTTATCACAGAAAAGTATATAGGTAATGCCGTGAAAGCGCCCATTATGAGAAGCAGCAAAGCTACCGCTATATTACCGCCGAGTGAGCGGTTAAGGCGTTGTTTACTCATTTCTTCACCTAATCCTTTCCTAAACTGTGAAGTGCTTTGTTGATAACCGACCAAGAAACTACCATTATTATAAAGAGAACAACTGCGGTTGCCGAAGCATAACCGAGCTCAAGTCTTGTGTTACCATAGTCGGTAATATGAAGCAATAAAGTGTGTGTTGAGTAATCCGTACTCGGATTTCCTGTAAGCGCTGCAGGAACAGAACCAACAGCAAATGAACTTGAAATTGTAAGAACTGCACCAATAAGAAGCTGCGGCACCATTTGCGGCAAGGTAATGAACCAAAGCTCTTGCCAACGGTTTTTGATACCGTCGATAGCTGCCGACTCAAAAAGCGACTTATTAAGTGACTGAAGTCCAGCAATAAAGGAAAGGAAGCTTGTTCCCATACTCATCCAAAGAATTACCACGATTACAACATAGAAGTTATAACTGGGGTTTGTCAGCCATTGAATCGGGCTTTGAAGCAGTCCCATATTCATCAGCATAGAATTAAGGAGTCCATAGGAGTCATCACTAAACACATAGGTCCACATTACGAAAACGCTTCCTGCAAGTGTTGGAGAGTAGAAAAGGAATGTCAAAAAGGGTCTGACATATTTTCCTGTTTCATTTATAAACCAAGCCATTACAAAGCAAAGTATGTATCCTACGGGGCCTGTTATAACAGCAAACAAAAGTGTGTTTGCTAATGATTTGACGAATATTTCGTCAGAAAGAATAAGTCTTATATAGTTATCAGGGCCGACAAACTCAGGTGTTTGGAGCATGTTGAAGTCGGTAAGCGAAATAACAACTGATATTGCTATCGGAATGAGTGTAAAGAATACGAAAAATACAAACCAACATCCGAGCATAAAGTAACTCTCTCCGTATTTACGGAAAAAATTTCCTATTTTCATTACTCCTCACCCCCTAAGTTGAGTTCTAAGCGCTTTCTTTCAAGCTCAGTATCTATCTCATGTGCATATCTGTAAATTACATCGATAGGCTTTTCATACTGATATACTACGCGGCGGAAAGCGTTGTTGAGGTTTCGGCTTATGTAGTAGTAAGCAGGAGAAATCGGTATTTGCTCAAGCTGTTCCCATTGAGCATTAATTGCTTCCAGCTCACTTCTGGACCATGAAATCGTGCTCATTACTTTTTTGTTAGCGGTATTTACACGAGCAGAGATTCCGACACGAATTTCCGAATTGAAAGAATATTTTTCCTGGGTTTCATCACTTGTTGCCCAATCAATAAACTTCATCGCATTTGTATAATCATCTGCGGCGCTCTTAATGATTACTGCGCCTGCTACACCTGTATGAGAACTTCTCTTAATACCATTTTCGGTTTTTACGCCCGGAAGCGGAGCCATTGCAAAAGAGTTTTGAATCTCAGGTGCGCTGACCTTAAGGGTACGATAGAATGAATAATCATTCAGTACGAGTGGCATCTGACCTGTTCTAAAACGGTTGGTCGCATCGAAAGACTTCGGAATACCATATTTAGTAAAGAGATTTGTCCATTTGCCAAAAGCTTCAACCGAGCGATTATCAGTAAGATTGGTTTTAGACAAGTCATCGTTGTAAAGGGTTATTCCCTGCTGTAAAAGCATCATATAAAATGTTTCTTCAGAAATCGAAATACCCATTGCCATACCGTTGTTCTGCATCTTGGAAAGCAAAGCATAAAGCTCATCCCAGGTTTCAGGAACGGTGAATCCGTTAGCCTTAAAGACATCGGTACGATAGAACATCATTTGGAACGACTGTGTCTGCGGAAGAGCGTAAAGAGCGCCATCATGCTTAAAACTTGTAAGTGATGATGGGTAGAAACGCTCGAGTATGGTATCAATATTCTCCATACTGCTGATATCTACAAGCGCATCACGATAATATAGATCCGCGATATTTGCCGAGCCAAGATTCAGCACAACGTGCGGTGCTTTGCCAGATGCAATCGCTGTCATGATGTTTGTAGTAACAAGAGAAAGTCTTACCGGTATACCTGTGCTTGGTGTAAAGTTGTCGGTTACAAGCTGATTCATAATCTGTGCCTGATCACGACCGAGGGATACCCAAACATTAAGAGCTTCCTTACCTTCACCTACATTATTCATAGCACTGTAATCATCTACGAATGAAGCGAGGAATGCCTTTACTCTGAACATAAGTACCGAGAAGAAGTTTTTCTTCTCTACCGAGGTTTTATTTTCCTCAGGAATAAGCTCAAAATAATCAAGCTCAATCGGCTGTGTCTGCATTGTAGATAAAACAGATGCTAAATCATAAAGCTGAGTTCTGAAATAATCAATCTGATTAGCAATATCGTTAGGCTTTAATGCCATTTTTCTGAAAAGACGAATTGCTTCTTCAATTCTCGCAGCCTGCGAACCGTTTTCACTAGAATTTCGGCTGATTGTCTCAACTATATTCTCAAAAGAATCTGCAGCCGATTCAAGTGTTGTTTTAAGCTCGGGTAATGCAGATACGAAATCATAGTCACGGTTAAGGTCAACACCTTCGCCAACTATTACGTTAATCTTACTTGAAAGATCATTAAGCTCGAAAAGGGTTTTCTCAAAGTCAACTATAACATTCTGTAAAGAATCGAGAACTACCTCGAACTTAACCTCGTGCTCTCCCTTTTCAAGATATACATAGCAGTCATTATCTCCACTCTTTGGTGTGAAATTAACGAAGTTTCTTGATGCAGGGAAAAGAACAGAATCAAGTTCTTTGAAAGGAACCTCTCCGTCAATATAAACGCGACGTCTTACATCGACACCTGCTATTGTACGCTGACGATATACAATGTTCAGTTTGTAAAAGCCCGAAGCCTCTACATTAACCTTGTAAGAAACCCACTGTCCCGCTCTGGACCATGCCGAACCGCCAAGAATGTTATAACGGATACGTGACGGATCACTCGGATGAATGTTGGGAGAAGAACGGTCATAACTAACAGCTACTTCAAGATGGCTTTTTTCACTGAGAAGCTCAGCATCGGTATAAACCGTAACAGCACCGTTTTCTGTGCCGCTATGCTCTGCTTTCTGTTCTTCGATGTATTTTTCATAAGAAGGAAGTCCGGTAACTTTATTTACCTCAACCTTCTTAATTTCAACGCCCTCCTGGAGCATAGCGAGATGAAGCTGATGCTCTCCTGCGGTAAGCTGGAATCCTTTTTCCCAGTTTTCGTTTTGAGGCATAAGAACAATAGTCTTTTCAAGGGTTTGCTCAATCGGTGTGGGAGAAAGCTCGTTACCATAGTCATCCTGCTTGAAACGCTCACCTTCGCGTACATCGGTCCAACTTCTCGGAAGATCATAAACCTCCGACTCGTTGCCGTTATGAGGTGCATCCAAAGAAATAGCAATTCTCGGCGAAACGTTTCTGCCCTTAAGGGCTGTGTATGTTATAGAAATGCTGTATCCTCCGTTTTCGGTGATACTAACGGGTATTACTGTTGATTCGTCCTCTTTTAAAGTAAGAGTGTCGGTTTCAGCAAAAGCGTTTACCGAAAAGAGCGACGAAAAACATATTAAAATTGCAATTAAAACCGAAACGATTTTTTTCATCGTTTTCTCCTTTCAGAAGGTCTTATCCGACAAGACCTGAGTTTTCAATACTTCTTGAGAAGGATTTTTGTACTATGAGGAAGAATATTACAAGCGGAAGTATGAAGAGAAGGCACGCTGCTTGCTGCTTTGGTGCTAAGTTATACATGCTTCTATCACCGCCGTTAGGAATCTGTCCTGTTACCAGCTGATGTATATTATCTATTTGAAGTGCCATGTTTTTCTTCGAAGGAAGGTAGCAGAGACTGTAGAAAAAGTCTGTCCAATACCATACTACCGAGAATATTGCACACAAGCAGAAGGTATTTGAAAGGTTGGGTGCCATAATGCGAATGTATGTTTTCCAGAAACCGCATCCATCAATAAGAGCTGCTTCTTCAAGTTCATTCGGAAGCGATGCATAGAATTGACGGAAAATAAGAATCATAAGTCCTGCGCGTATTCCTTGACCTGTTAAAGCGGGAAGTACGAAAGCCCAAATCGAATCAAGGAAATTTAATGATGAAACATCTCCTGTAATAGCTTCTATAATTCCGAAAAAGTCAAAGTTCTTCATAAGAAGGTAGTTACCCATATTAAGAAGCTGAGGCGGTACCATTATTGTGAATACTACAAGTACAAAAAGTAAATTGCTTCCGCGGAATTTAAATCTTGCAAATCCATAACCTACTGTAGATGTTATTATCATTTCAATAACAGTACAAACAAGAGTTATTACGACGGTTCGTAAAAGCGGAGTCAAAAGTCTCATTTTGCCGATTACGAATTCAAAATGTTCGAAGGTGAAGGTTTTAGGAACCCAGACAACAGTAACATCGTAAAAGTCTGTTGTTGCTCTTATAGACATGCTCAGCATATAGAAGAGCGGATAAAGAATGACATAAGCTATTGCAATGAGGAATGCCCAACGCAAAAGTGTGGAACACATTCTGCCCAAATAATATCCGGGCGAAATCTCAAGGCTTCTACTTTTCTTTTCAAATTTAACGCCTGACATTTTATCTCCTTCCCTTCTTCTTTTCTTTTATTTGGCCGTTTTTCTCGAAAACGAACGGCTTGAAAACAACAAAAACAATGAGAATAACAAGAATTATCAGAACAAAGTAAATCCATCCCATTGCCGCTGCTTTCGAGAACTCAATTCTTACGTTAGAGGTTTGTACTATGTAATCAAGTGCTTTATTGTTAACGTTTGTGAACGAGTCTATGATTGTGTATATCGTTAAGGCAAGTACATAGGGAGTTACTATCGGGAAGGTTACCTTCCAGAAGGTTTCCCATCCCTTTGCTCCTTCAACTGTTGCAACTTCGTAGTAGGATTGCGGAACGCTAAGAAGCGCTACAAGGAAAACAAGGGTTTGTATTGCACTGTCCCAAACGAGATCCGCTACACCACCGACCATTGTGCTTATGATTGATACTAACTTATCAGGGAGCCCTACCATGAGTAGCGTATTTACAAGTCCGCTTGAGTCGAACATGCTTACTTCTTCGGCAGCCATAGTTATCTCGTTAGAGTTGTGCTGAATAACATTCATTACGAGATCACAACCGATAACAACAGGAAGGAAGAAGATAACTCTCATAAAAGTTCTTCCGTGGAACTGCTGGTTCAGAATTACGGCTGTGAACAAGCTGAACAAGATTATGAAGGGAACCTCATAAACAAGACTACCGATACTTGAAAGCAGATGGGTTGTAAAATATGAGTCTTCCGCAAGCGCATATTTGAAGTTATCAAATACATTTCCCAAGGGTTCAAGGGTATAGCCTATATCTGCAATCTGCATATCAGTAAACGCCAATCTGAACAACAATATAAGCGGCTGTATAAAAAATGCCGCAAAGCCTATTATCCAAGGTGAAGTAAAGACAAGGCCCATAACCGAACGGGTTTTTTTATAGCTGAGTTTCAACGTCATTTTCCTCCAAACCGTAATGCTTGATTTTGGTGCGTGCCGGCTTTTTTGAACCGCCGCAAAAAGTTATTGCATATTGGTTATATATAACCAATAACGGGGTACCACGTTTTTTATCGGCACACCTATGCAAATATAATTATAACAAAAAGCGTCTACATCCGATAGAATAAAATTTTAGAAAAACATTGAAAAACTATCGAATTTTTAATATTTTTTGAAAATGTGAAATAATTTTTCACAAAAATTT
>JAZONJ010000102.1:0-2110 GCA_045654425.1 Acutalibacteraceae bacterium | reverse complement strand
GGTAAATATTTAACGTTATTTCTCCCTAAAAAGAGGTGAAAAGCAAAAAAAATGCGATTCTTTGAAAAAAAACTCATCAAACGCTTGCACAGTTCAGAAAAAGCCTCTATCTTTGCACCGCAATTGAGAAACAAACCTTCTCCCTTAGCTCAGTCGGTTAGAGCATCTGACTGTTAATCAGAGGGTCCTTGGTTCAAGTCCAAGAGGAAGAGCATAAAGGTTCGCAATAGCGAACCTTTTTTGTTATATATACATTTGTCATTCTGAACGGAGTGAAGAATCTGAATACATCAACTTACACCTTCCAGATCCTTCACTCCGTTCAGGATGACAAATCCTTTTAAAAAAGGATACACATTAAAAAATAGACTCTTCAGTTTCCGTTGTAAACAATTCCAGTGCCTTGATACCCATCACCGAATTACCCTTTGCATTCAAACGAGGACTCCACACCGCTACGGAATACTTCAGCGGACAGATGGCAACGATACCGCCACCGACTCCACTCTTCCCTGGCAACCCCACCAAATACGAAAACTCACCGGCTTCATCATAGAAACCGCAAGTCTGCATGATGGCATTGATACGCTTCACTTGCGAAGCAGTGAGCACCACACCCGCATGACGGAATTTGCGACGATGGTTAGCAAAAGAAAGGAACGCACGCGAGAGCTCCCGACAACTCATCT
Source organism: Acutalibacteraceae bacterium (assembly GCA_045654425.1). Lineage (GTDB taxonomy): Bacteria > Bacillota > Clostridia > Oscillospirales > Acutalibacteraceae > SFWF01. The sequence goes on along the minus strand of JAZONJ010000102.1, from coordinate 1,421 downwards.
CCACCGAGCACATCAAGAAATAAAAATGCAACACACGTTCGATGTCACCCTCAATCGTACCATGATACTTCAACAAATTAGCAATGGCTGCATTCAAATAACCCTTCTCACGCTCCGACACCGCCACCTCTTCATTATATTGTATGGTATCATCACCGGCCAAGGCACGGACAAAAGCCAAAAACTCCTCTTCCGGATTTTCCAAATGCGACAGCAGTATGTCGGACAACACGATGGCACCGGCATTGATGAACGGATTGCGTGGTATCCCCTTTTCCACTTCCAGCAGCACCAACGAATTGAAAGCTGTGCCCGAAGGTTCCATCCCTACCTTTTTCCACAACTCATCACCCTTCAACGAAAGACACATGGCCAATGCGAACACCTTCGATATACTTTGAAGGGAAAAACGAGTGTCGGCCTGTTCGATAGAATTGATTTCCCCATAAATGGTATGGATACACATACCGAACTGGTCGGGATTCACCTTGGCTAAAGCCGGAATATAATCAGCCTGTTTACCCTCTTGAGCATAAGGCTGTATAGACTGATAAATGTTTTCTAGAATTTGCTGATAATCCATAGGTCAACTTATTTTTCTGCAAAAATAGCATTATCTTTGAAAAGCATGTCATTTTACTGACACAAATACAGCAAGAAGACCAAAAAGAGACATTTTTTAGACATAATCAGTCCGATTTTAATGTTTTTTTCATTTTTTCTATGTTTTAGAGCAGTTTTCGTTAACAAACGTATACAACCTATTATATTTTTTATTTACTTTGCCGCACTGATTGGAGATAATCCGATTGAAACAATAATAACAACCTAAAGTATAATTTTAAAAAAAGAGAGTTTTATGAGAAAGTTACAAATGCTCTTGGCCCTCCTGTGCATGTCCATAGGACTGGCTGTGGCTCAAGTCACAAAGGTTACCGGTGTGGTAGTCGACGCTGACACTGACGAGCCTATTATTGGTGCATCTGTATTGGTAAAGGGTACAACCATCGGTACCATTACAGACCTTGACGGTAAGTACACCATCGAAAACATTCCTGCGGGAAGCAAGTCATTGCAAGTTTCTTACGTAGGTATGCGTACTGTAGAAGTTCCTATCACAACTTCTGCTGCACAAAAAATCGTAATGCATCCGGATGCTCAGGTTATCGACGAAGTCGTAGTCGTAGCTTACGGTACTGCTAAGAAGTCTTCTTTCACCGGTTCTGCTTCTACAGTAGGTGCTCAGGCTATCGAAAAGCGTGCCATCACTAACGTGACAGCTGCTTTGGAAGGTAACACTACTGGTGTTCAGGTTACTTCTGCAACAGGTCAGCCGGGTGAATCTGCTTCTATCCGTATCCGTGGTTTCGGTTCAGTAAACGCTTCTTCTGCTCCTTTGTACGTTGTTGACGGTGCCGTTT
>JAZONJ010000101.1:0-3085 GCA_045654425.1 Acutalibacteraceae bacterium | reverse complement strand
TAAAAATTCTTACGGACCGAAGGAAGACCTTGATTTAAATGCAGAGAGAATACTCGGCGGTTTGCCATTTACGGCTTATATCAAGATTTCCGACGGCTGTGATAACTGTTGTACATATTGCGCTATCCCTGAAATCAGAGGACGTTTTCGTTCGAGAAAAATTGAGGATATTGTAAAAGAGGCAAACGAGCTTGCTGATGGCGGTGTTACAGAGCTTATCGTCGTCGCTCAGGATACAACGGCTTACGGTGTTGACCTTTACGGCGAATCAAAGTTACCTGAATTACTTACAGAACTCTGTAAGATTGAAAAACTGCATTGGATAAGAACTCTTTATACTTATCCCGACAAGATTACTGATGAATTTTTAGATGTGCTTGCTTCGGAGAAGAAGCTTGTCAAATATCTTGATATTCCGATTCAGCATGCGAATGCCGAAATCCTTCGCAGAATGAATCGTAAAGGTGATAAAGACAGTCTTGTTTCGCTAATCGATAAAATCAGAAACAAGATTCCTGAAATTACTTTGCGTACAACCCTTATAACAGGTTTCCCCGGAGAGACAGATGAGCAATTTTGCGAGCTACATCAGTTTGTAAAGGATATGCGTTTTGACCGACTAGGTTGTTTTGCATATTCTCCTGAGGAGAACACACCTGCCGCATCTTTTGAAAATCAGATAGAAGAGCAGGTAAAGGCTCGAAGAATGGAACTCATTATGGAGGACCAATATGTTATAGCCGCTGAGAAAAATGAAGAAAAAATCGGGTCTGTAACCGAAGTTCTTATTGAAGGTTGGGACGACTATATCAAATGTTATTTCGGCAGAAGTGTGGCGGACGCTCCCGAAATTGATGGCAAGGTATTTTTCACAAGCGATAAACCTCTTGTTATCGGAGAATACGTTTTTGTACAGATAAATGATTGTTTAGAATATGATTTATTAGGAGAGAGAACAGATGAACCTACCAAATAAACTTACCGTTATCAGAATGATACTTACTCCTTTCTTTTTGATAACCTTGTTAATTGATTTCCCTTATCATTATGCAGTGTCTCTTTTGATATTTGTCGTTGCGTCTATTACCGACTATCTTGACGGAAATATTGCAAGAAAACAGGGAATAGTTACAAGCTTTGGAAAATTTCTTGATCCGATTGCCGATAAAATGCTGACAACTGCGGCATTCCTTGGCTTTATGGTTCTTGAAATCGGTCACGGAGTCGTTTGGATAACCTTTATAGTCTTACTTCGTGAATTTATCGTCGCTTCTGTCAGAATGGTGGCAGTATCTTCGGGCGGTAAGGTAATTGCCGCTAATATCTGGGGCAAGCTTAAAACGGTAGCACAGATGGTTGCTATAATCTTCGCAATAACAGCAAAAGAAGCGGTTGAGTTATTTGTAGCTTTTAAGGTTCCTGCGACTGTTATGGAAAAAATTGTTCCCATACTCAATATTTCAACCGACATTCTTTTATGGATTTCGGCTATTCTTTGTGTTATTTCGGGTGTAATTTATCTTATTGACAACAAAGAATTTATCGACACCACAAAATAAAAGTAGACAAATTCGAATTTATAGATATAATATAAATAGATATTGATGCAATGGTCAGGTAGAGTAGCGAAAAAGACCGCCTACAGAGAGAAAACTTCAGAGGCTGCGAGAGTTTTCGGTATGGATTTTTGTGAAGTGCGCCCGACGGCACTTCGGGGGAAATTACAGTATCTCGAAGCGTATTGACTGCGTTAAAGTCAGATGAGTTATAAAACGGAGTGGAACCGCGATTTTTCGCCTCCGACAGTGGATAACTGTCGGAGGATTTTATATTTTTGGAGGAAAATATGTTATTTGAAAGAATAAGAGAGGATATAAGAGCTGTTAAAGACCGCGACCCTGCGGCACGAAACTGGCTTGAAATTTTCTTTCTTTATCCCGGCGTGAAAGCACTTCGGATGTACCGAAGAGCCAATTTCTTTTATCGTCATAAAATGTATTTTATTGCTCGTATGATTTCTCAAAGGGCAGTTCGCAAAACAGGTATTGAAATACATCCTGGTGCTACTATCGGACGAAGACTGGTTATCGACCACGGAACAGGGGTCGTTATCGGAGAGACAACCGAAATTGGTGACGATGTTCTTATTTATCAGGGTGTAACGCTTGGTGGTACGGGTAAAGATGTTGGTAAACGACACCCGACAATCGGAAACAATGTTATGATAAGCTCGGGAGCAAAGGTGCTCGGACCCTTTAAGGTAGGAGATAATGCGAGAATTGCGGCAGGTGCTGTTGTTCTTGAAGAGGTTCCCGAAGGTGCAACGGTTGTCGGTGTACCTGCTAAAATAGTTCGTCTTAACGGTGAAAAGATTAAACCTCTTGACCAGATTCATATTCCTGACCCGGTTGCACAGAAAATTTGTCAGCTTGAGGGCGAGATTGCAAGACTAAATCAAAAACTTGAAGAATTGAAGGTAGAATAATATGAAAGTTTTTAACACATTAACAAGAGAAAAACAAGAACTTAAAACAGTAGAAGAGGGTAAGGTAAGAATTTATGCCTGCGGACCTACTGTTTACAACTATATCCATATCGGAAACGCTCGTCCTCTTTGCGTTTTCGATGTTCTCCGCCGTTTCTTAGAATGGAGAGGATATGAGGTAAACTTTGTTCAGAACTTTACTGACATCGATGACAAGCTTATCAAAAAAGCAAACGAAGAGGGAATAACTGTTCCTGAAGTCGCAGAAAGATATATCGCTGAATTCTGGACCGACGCTGAAGGTCTTGGGGTCAGAAAGGCTACTGTTCATCCGAGAGCAACCGAGAATATCGACGCTATTCAGGGTATAATCTCTTCGCTTATCGAAAAGGGCTTTGCATATGAGTCTGCAGGGGATGTATATTTCCGTGCTAAAAAGTTTGATGAATACGGAAAGCTTTCTCATCAGCCTCTTGAGGATCTTGCCGCAGGTGCAAGTAACCGTGTTGAAGGCGGCGCCGAAGTCAAAGAAGACCCGATGGATTTCTGTCTTTGGAAGGGTGCAAAACCGGGCGAACCGTTCTGGGAGTCTCCTTGGGG
>JAZONJ010000100.1:0-4184 GCA_045654425.1 Acutalibacteraceae bacterium | reverse complement strand
GCAATAGAAACCTGTGCACTCAAGAACTACGTCTACGCCGATTTCGCCCCAAGGAAGATCCTTAGCGTCCTTCTCAGCATAGATTTTGAGGGTCTTACCGTCAACAGTGATGGTACCAGCCTCGTCGTCTGCAGAAACGGTGTGAAGATTCTCACCGATGTATCCGCAGTAGCCGCCCTGTGCAGTATCATACTTAAGAAGATTTGCAAGCATAGAGGGCTTAGTAAGATCGTTGATTGCAACTACATCATAGCCTTCAGCGCCGAACATCTGGCGGAAAGCAAGACGGCCAATACGGCCAAATCCGTTAATAGCAACTTTAACCATGGGAAAAATACCTCCAAATAAAATTTCTTTAATTATTTTAACCGAAAAATGCAAAATTTGCAAGTAATTCGTTTTAAAATTAACAATAAAATTAATATTCTGCAATTCTGTACTAAAAAATGGGTATAAAAGATAGGTTTTAGTGCAAATTTACAAACTACTGATAAGACTTTCGGCGCATTTTATACCGTCTACTGCCGCCGACATAATTCCGCCTGCATATCCTGCCCCTTCTCCCGACGGATAAATACCCGAAACAGAGACAGAGTTCATATTTTCATCTCTTACAATTCTGACGGGGGAGGAACTTCTGGATTCGGGGGCTGTGAGCACAGCGCCTGCGCTATCAAAGCCCGAAAGTTTTTTGCCGAGTTCTTTTATCCCCGCTTTGAGAGAAGCGTTTATGAAGTCGGGGAATATCTTTTCAATATTACAAAACTGTGCACGGGGTTTTACTGTAGGCTCGCAGATAGGCTCACTCTTTTTACCACAGAGATATTCCGAAACGGTTGAAACGGGAACGGCCTGTCCGTTTGTAATGCAGAACGCCGCCTTTTCAATATCTCTTTGAAGTTCGATTCCCGAAAGAATATCTTCGCCGAGGTCAGAGGGTAAAACCTCAGTGAGAAGAGCGGAATTTGCATTTTTACCATCACGCGCCATATAGCTCATTCCGTTAACTGCGGTCATGCCGTTTTCACTCGATGCGTTTACTACATATCCGCCCGGACACATACAAAATGTATAAACGCCTCTGCCGTTTTCGAGATGAACCGCAAGCTTGTAATCTGCGGCAGAAAGAGCCGGATGCTCGGCAAATTCGCCGTATAAAGCGCGGTTTATCATATCTTGCGGATGCTCTATTCGAACACCGACCGCAAAAGGCTTTTTAATCATTTCGAAGCCTTCGTCACGGAGCATATAGAAAGTATCTCTTGCCGAATGTCCTATGCTGAGAATCAGTCGGTCGGTGGGAAGGGTATAATTTTCTTTTGCAGACACATCTATTGATACAAGTTTACTGTTTTCGACATTGATTTTATCGAGTCTGTGTCCGAAACGAACCTCTCCGCCAAGGTTAATTATTTCGTTTCTGATGTTTTTAATTACAACAGCTAAAACATCGGTGCCGATATGCGGTTTTGCGTCGTAAAGTATGTTTTCGGGAGCACCGTGCTTCACGAAAACTTTAAGCACCTCACGAAGGCGCGGGTCTTTAATTCCCGTTGTGAGTTTTCCGTCAGAAAATGCGCCTGCGCCACCCTCGCCGAACTGAACGTTTGATTCGGGGTTAAGGCTTCCGCCGTCCCAAAATGCTTTAACGTCTGTGGTGCGTCTGTCAACATCCTGACCGCGTTCAAGCACAATAGGACAAAGCCCTGCTTTTGCCAGAATATAAGCCGCGAAAATTCCTGCAGGACCGAATCCGACAACAACGGGTCTTAAAGCAGGTTTATTTTGGCACTTTACGTAGTTATAAACAGGTTCTTCGTATATTTTCGCATTTTTAATTTTTTTAACCGCCACTTTATCATTGTCGGTTTCGATAAGCAGAGAACAACAAAAATGCACATCGTTTTTGCGTCTGGCATCAACCGATTTTCTAAAAAGTTTAACCGATTTTATGTTTATGCCTTTATAGTTAACGGCACTTTTAAGGTTTCCAAAATCGGTATCGAGCGGTAATTTTACATCGTTTACTAAAATCATACAAAATCTACCGCACTTTCTGCCGCAAGACTGCCCGAAGCCCAAGCCCACGCTAGATTGAAACCGCCGCAGTCTCCGTCAATGTCGAGAATTTCTCCCGCCGAGAAGAGTCCTTTTATCTTTTTGCACATCATTGTTTTATCATCAAATTCGCGTGTGGAAAGACCGCCTGCCGTTACCTGAGAATTTAAAAATCCTGTATTTGAGGTAACTTTGAAACGGAAATCTTTAAGCGCAGATGCGGTTTTTTCTGCATCTTTAGCGGTCAGGGAAGAAACGGGGTCTGAAAGTCTTAGACCGCAATATTTAAGTATAACCTGACCGAGCCTTTTATTGAGAGAGCCTGTGAAAAACTCTTCGAGATTCCGCTCGCCGAGCAAGGCAATTCTTTTAGAAATATGTTTTGCTAAAACCGACTTTTCGGTATCGGGATAAAGGTCAAGAGAAACTTCGTATTTTCTCTCATCTCGGGCACTTTCTCTTGAGATTTGCAAGATAGCGGGTCCCGATAGTCCGTAGTCACAGAAAAGGACTTCGTCGGTGTTTTCCGAACAAACTTTTCCGTCTTTTAAAAGGGTGGCTTTGGCATCAATTTTGATACCTTTAAGTTGTTTTACAAAGTCGGTTTCGGTCTTTAACTGAACAAGTGAGGGGGTTGCCTTGACCGAAGATAGTCCCATATTCTTTAAAATACGGAAAAAACTGCCGTCAGAGCCGATTTTCTCTCCTCCCGAGAAAAGACCTGTCGCCACGACAACCGCCTTCGCGGAAAAATTTTGGCTACCTGACGAAAGTGTAAAATTATCCGTTTTTTTGATATCGGTTATCTTGCAGGAAAGAACTGTTTCGATACCGAGTCGGTCGCACTCGAAACGAAGTGCATCAAGGACAGAGGAAGCCTGTAGAGATGCAGGGTAGACCCTATCATTCTCCGACACAAAATCAACACCGATAGATTCAAAAAAAGTCTTTGTTTCGTTATATCCGAAGCGGTCGAGAGCAAAACGGCAAAACTCTTTATTTTCTCCGTGAAAGTGAGAAAGCGAAAGGTCGAGATTTGTGATATTACATCTGCCGTTACCTGTGGTAATAAGCTTTTTGCCGACGCGATCAAGCCCTTCAAGTATCGTTACTCGAAGAGCGGGATTTTTTCGTTTTGCTGTAATTGCGGCAATAAGCCCTGAGGCTCCGCCGCCAATTATTGCGATGTCGGTACTATAAAGCATTTTTACCACCTAAAAATTAAAGATTATTCCAACCAAAGCACCTATTCCGATATAAAGAATCGGGTGCTTTTTGAATTTTAAAACACCGAAAAGAATGAGACCGAAAAGAATGATTGCTTTAAGGTTTACTATTTCGAGAACAGCCGTTCCCGAAAGGTTTATAAAAATCGGGAAAGCAACGCCTAGAAGGGTTACAACCAGCATTCCGATAACGGCAGGTCGAAGAACGTAAAATGTGTTTTTAACTATTTTATTTTCTTTGAATTTCTGCAAGAATCCTGCGATTATAAGAATAACAATAATGCTGGGAAGAATAAGCGAAAGGGTTGCGGTCAAACCGCCGAGAATCCCCATGAAAATACCGCCCTCGCTGAGTCCTGCGCGATAACCCGCATAGGTCGCCATATTCACTCCGATAGGACCGGGAGTTGACTCGGAAATTGCAATCATATCGGTAAGCTCAGCTTCGGTAAACCAGTCATATTTTCGGGCGATATCCTGTAGGAAAGGAATGGTTGCAAGACCGCCTCCTATTGCGAAAAGTCCTGCTTTGAAAAATTCAATAAAAAGATGAAGAAAGGTCATTAGTTTTTGCCCTCCTTACTCTTTTTGTCAAGAAGTGTTTTAACAATAACTCCAACAACTCCCGAACCGACAATTATGATAATCGGAGAGAGCTTAAAGAAGAACGAAAGGACAAAAGCAACAGCTGCGATAATGCCCGTAAGAACATCCTTAATACCTGATTTTGAAAGCTTGAATATAGCCTCGACGATAAGGGCGCAGACAGCGACGCTTATACCTGCGAAGGCGTGCTCGACTATCGGATGCCCTGCAATCATCTGCAAAACCGATGCAAGCAGAGTGATTATTATAATTGACGGAAAAACAACGCCGAGTGTGGCAAAGATTCCGCCGATA
>JAZONJ010000099.1:0-12314 GCA_045654425.1 Acutalibacteraceae bacterium | reverse complement strand
TTAAGCAGTGCAGATTAAATGAAATTGATATTCTTGTTTCTGACGATATCGATGCAATAAAAAACTTTAGTACAATGTGCGAAGTTATGTAAAAATATGGAATGAAAAATATCCTTTCTTTAAGACAAAATAATAACAAATTAAAAAGAAAGGATGTAGTTTATGAGAAAAATTATTGCGAAGGTTGAGTATGATACCGATAATGCAGAATTTGTTTCTAAAAAGACAAGCGGAAGCTATGGCGAGAGCACAGGTTATGAAGAATGTCTTTACCGAAAGGATGACGGAAAATATTTTCTTTATGTCAGCGGTGGTGAGGAGTCGATTTATCCTAAAGAGGATATAAAACGTATTTCAGCCGAAAAAGTTAAGGAATGGCTAGAAAAATAGCAAAAATTTAACGGATACAGTTTCGGCTGTATCCGTTTTCTGCATTGTGATTTTGAGAAATATATGGTATAATTATTAAAATCATATTTTAGGAGAATTAAAATGAAGATACTTATTATCGGCGGAACGGGACACGTTGGTTCCTATATGGTTCCAAAACTTGTAGCGGCGGGACATGAGGTTTATCTCGGTACAAGAGGAAATACCAAGGTTAGAAGTTACTCTTCGACCGAAGGGGTTAATTTCGTTACTGTCGATTCAACAAGCAGAGAAAGTTTAGCGACCCTTTTGCCTTATAATTTCGATGCGGTTATTGATATGCCGGGTTCGGCTTACAACTGTTGGTGTGTTTTCTCGAAAGCCGTAAAGCATGTTATTGCCTGCGGTTCGGTTTGGATGTATGGAAATCCGTCGGTAGTACCGACTCCTGAAGAAGCACAGAGCGAATGTCCTTTTCTCGGTTATGCGGCTCGTTTCAAGAGCATACATAAAATGTGCGAGGAATCGGGCAAGGACGGAAACGCCGTCTTTACAGCGATAATGCCTCCGAACATCTGCGGAGCAGGAAAGGTACCGCTTGACCTTATGGGTGGAAGAAGTGTTGAACTTCATAAGGCTCACAGAGAAGGCAAACCGGTTATTCTGCCTGATGGACCCGAGTGTATAGTCGCTCCCTGTCATGCAGAGGATATTGCTGATTTGTTCATACTTGCCTTAAATAATCCCGAGGCTGCAGCAGGTCAGATTTTTAATGCAGGGTCAGAGTATGGTCTGACGGTCAGCGGTCTTGTAAAAGCCTTTGAAGATATTTACGGATCAGAAATTCCGATTGAAAGGGTATCCTGGGAGAAGTACAAGACTGAGATCAATCCCGAAATCGGAGCATGGTGGCATTTTTACGCTCATATGTTGCCCGATATATCAAAAGCTAAAAAACTTCTTGGTTACAGCCCGAAATACACGCCCGAAGCGGCTCTTAAATCAGCTGTTGACTGGATGATAGAAGAAAAAATAATATAAAAGAAAAGCCGTGAGTATTCACGGCTTTAAATTTTTTCATTTGGTATTTCTTTTGCAAGGGCGCTGTTTCGATATCTTTTATCAAAAGTCACCTCTTTTATTACATCGATAAAAGGCGGTATTTCAAAACTGTCATTTTCGCTTTCAAGCTCAATTTCTAAAAAAGCGCGGTCTTGCCAAAAAGGAAAAACATCTATTTCAATAAGTTTATCCGAAAAGGGAAATCTGTAACGAGTCTTCGAAATTGTGTTACGTTCAGGGTCTTTATTGAGCATTAAAGTATTGTATTCTTCTTTAGTAATCTCATTTTCCTTTTCAATTCGCACAAGCTCGTTTATCTTTTCCTTAAAAGTTTTGATGTAAAGGATGTTTCCGTCCTCAACCCATCTGCGAATTCTCGTTCTGTCTTTAAGATAGGTCTGGTCGATTTCGACCTTCTTACAGTTTTCTATGCTTTCAAGATATTCAGTATCGGGAAAGCGAATGAGAAATTTTCTTTCAATTTCAAGATTATTCATTACAGTATACCTTCAAATAAAAATCCGAAAATGCTACCGAAAATAAGTCCGGATACGAATAGTAATGCGGTTATGAAAATGGAGTTTTTACGGCTATGGTTTACACGGAAAAGAACAAGTAGTCCAACGCCACCGTTTGTTAGAAGGCCTACAAGCAGAGAGGAAAATCCGAGTGCACCGCTAACGTAGAGATTGGTTAGGGTAACCGATACCGCGCAACTTGGAATAAGTCCGACAAGAGCCGCGATAATCTGACTGAGTACAGGGAAATTCAAAACGGCTTTAAGCGTTTCTTCGGGTATGAGGTCAACCGCGATGTGCAGAAGAACCGAAACAATAAAGATAATTCCGAGTATTTTAAGTGTGTGTTTAAGAGCGGATATGAAAATTCCATCCTTGCAGGAGCAATGCTCACGCTCGCAAAAGCCGTGAATATCCTCTTCCTGTTCGGCATTCTTTTTGCGAATGATAATATCTGACGCAAAACCGCAGAAGATACCGATAGCCAATTTCAGGGCAAGTATGAGAACTATACTCCAAACCGACATTCTTGCCGAAACAAGAACGGGAAGCATCTCGTCACTTGTAGACAGCATAACGGCAAGTAAAGTTCCTGCAGTAACGGTGCCTGCGGCATACATACCGGCAATCGCGCCCGAAAATCCACACTGCGGAATAATACCTGCAAGCGCACCGAAAAGAGGTCCGCCCTTTTTTATTTTTTTTATATTTTCGGCTAATTTGCTACCTTCTTTTTGTTCGAGCCATTCCATAAATAAGTAGGCCAGAAAGAGGATAGGAGCCATTTTAAGTGTTTCTGTGAAGGGGTGCAATAAAGTATGTACCGCTTCGTGTAAAAATTCCTGCATTAATTATTCTCCAAAAATATATGTGTTTGCTATTTTATCATATAATGCTGTATTTTGCACTAATTATTTTTGATTTCTCTAAGAATTTGGCTGACTTCTGCTCTGAAAGCCCTATTCTCCATACGTGAAAGTGTTGGGTCAGAGTTTATAAGAGCGGCGGCTTTTCTTCCCGCATCACGAAGAGTGTCGAGGTCAGAGAAAATATCGGCAATACGGAATTCGGGCAGGCCGTGTTGACGGTTTCCGATAAAATCTCCCGGTCCGCGAAGCTTTAAATCTTCGTCTGCTATCACAAATCCGTCCATTGTTTTGCACATTATATCGAGGCGTTCTTTTGCCTTTTTGCCACCGTCTGAAATAAAAATGCAGGTCGATTTATGCTGCCCTCTGCCTATTCTACCTCTAAGCTGATGAAGCTGAGACAGACCGAATCGCTCGGCATTTTCGATTACCATAATTGCGGCATTCGGAACGTCTATACCAACCTCAATTACAGTCGTCGCAATAAGAAGGTCGATTTCTCCGTTTGCAAAATCTCGCATAACCGACTCTTTTGCCGCAGGCTTCATTTTTCCGTGAAGAAGTCCCAAGCGATAGTTTTTAAACTCTCCGCCGGACAGCTCTTCAAAATATTCCTCTGCAGAAATAAGTTCGAGGTTTTCTTCCCCTTCTTCAACAAGAGGACAAACGATATACCCCTGTCTTCCTTCGTCGATATGTTTTTTAATGTAATTATAAACGCGGCTGTGAAGCTCGCTAGATACGGCGTAGGTTTCAATCTGCTGTCTGCCCTTGGGATATTCGTCGATTACCGAAATGTCAAGGTCACCGTACATTATCATAGCAAGTGTTCGTGGAATGGGAGTCGCAGACATAACAAGGACATGCGGACTTTCTCCCTTTGAAGAAAGCGCGGTGCGTTGTGCAACACCGAAGGGGTGTTGCTCGTCGGTAATAACAAGTCCCAGAGAGTCGAAATTCACGTTTTCTGAAATAAGAGCGTGTGTTCCGATAATTATATCGACCTCTCCGTTTTCGAGACGATTTTTGACCGATTCCTTTTGCTTTTTGGTCATAGAACCCGTAAGCAGTTCGGTACACATTTCAGTTTTTTCGAAAAATGCTCTGAAGGTTTTGAAATGTTGTTCGGCGAGTATTTCTGTCGGTGCCATTAAAGCGGCTTGAAAGCCATTTTTGACCGAGTTGTAAGCAACTGCGGCGGCAACAGCGGTTTTTCCGCTTCCGACATCTCCTTGAACCAGGCGGCTCATAGGACGGTCGTTTTTCATATCTGCGACACATTCTTTTACAGAGCGTACTTGTGCCGATGTCATATTAAAGGGAAGAGAGGAAATAAATTCGTCAGAATAATCCTGCTTCATAATACAAGCGGTTTTCTCTCTGTTTGACCTTTTCATCATAAGGAGAGCCGATTGTAGCAAGAAGAGTTCTTCGAAAACAAGTCGTTTCCGAGCAATTTCAAGGGCGTCTTTGTCTGAGGGGAAATGAATATTCTTTATAGCGTATTCCAAAGAGCAAAGATTGTTTTCTTCTATAACTTTTTCGGGCAATATCTCATCTAAAACAACAGCAGAAAGTGCATTTTGCACGAGCTTTTCTATTGCCGAAGACGGCATGCCGTGGGTCTGCGAATAAATCGGTCTGATACCTTTTGCGCTTGTCGGCGCAATACGAGGAGCCGACATATCGAGATAAAAAGAGTCCGAATTAATTTTTCCGTAAAAAAGATATTCCGAGCCTATGTGAATTTTTGCGGCTTCGTATTTGCTGTTAAATATAGTTACCTGCATACTGGCGCTACTGTCCGCGGCAGTAAATTTATAAAGCACCATATTTTTTCTGATTCTATGCTCCTTGACGGGCGCAGTAACCCTTGCCCTTATGCAGACATTCCCCATACCTCTTGCATCTGCAATAGGGGTGACGTTACTCCAATCTTCATAAGAACGGGGATAAAAACGCAAAAGGGCGCCGACCGTGTCGATGCCCAGTTTGTGAAGAAGAAGGGCGCGTTTTTCTCCCACGCCCTTCAGATATTGAATGTTGTCCGTCAATGTTGCCATAAGGCACCTCCGGAGCGGTTATTTCTTTTCGGATTATTCTACCGAAAGAATGAAGTAATAAACAGGCTGACCGCCGTTTACGAGTGTAATTTCGAGTTTGTCGCCGAACTTTTCGTTCAGTTTTTCCATGATTTTCTCAGCCTGAGCTTCGGTGATATCCTCGCCATAGAAAACGGTCATAAACTCACTGTTTTTATCAACAAGCTGCTTTGCGAGTTTGTATACAGTTGTTTCAAGGTCTGTATCGGTGAAGACAATCTTTCCGTTAGCAAGAGCAAGAAGCTCGCCCTTTTTGATGGGCTTTCCGTCAAAGTCGGAATCGCGTGCGGCAAATGTAACCTGACCGGTAGAGACGTTTTCGATAGCCGACTGCATAGCGATAGCGTTGTCGTTATCAGATGCGTCGGGGTCGAAGTTCAGCATAGCTGTAATTCCCTGAGGAATGGTTCTTGTGTGTATAACGATTACATTACGGGTTGCGAGCGGAATAGCCTGCTCAGCCGCCATAATGATGTTTTTATTATTGGGAAGAACGAAAACGGTCTCAGCAGGTGTAGCCTCGATAGCACGGAGAATATCGTCGGTAGAGGGGTTCATTGTCTGACCGCCCGATACAACGATATCAGCTCCGAGGTCGCGGAAAAGCTCCGACAGTCCGTCTCCTGCAGCAACTGAAACAAAGCCATAGGGCTTTTCGGGAGCAACAGATTTGATAGCTTCGGTACGGTCGGCAGTTTTAGCCGGCTTTTTAGAAGCGCTGCCGTTGTCGTGCTTTGCGCGTTCGTGCTGGTCGCACATATTTTCAATCTTAAGTTTTACAAGAGGACCAAAGGTAAGTGCTTTTTCGATAGCGTTACCGGGGTGGTCTGTATGAACATGAACCTTGATGATTTCTTCATCATCAACAACTACAACGCAGTCACCGATAGATTCAAGATAACCTCTGAGCTCGGCAGGGTCTTTGCCTTCTGCGTTTTCATCGCGGTTTACGATAAATTCGGTACAGTAGGGGAAATTAATATCTCCCTCAAATTCTGCAGCTGCGCTTCTTGATTCTTCCTCTTCTTCTGCGGGAGCATCAGCAGATGCTGAGTTAGCGGGAATAATAACTCCATTTTTAAGTACCGAGTACATACCTTCCATAATGACGACAAGGCCTTTACCGCCTGCATCAACAACGCCTGCTTTTTTGAGAACAGGAAGAAGTTCGGGAGTCTCGGCAAGAGCGGTGTTTGCGCCGTCCATAGCGGCTTCAAAAACACCGAGAACATCTTTGCCTTCATCCTTTGCGACTTCAGCATATTCGGAAGCAACTCTTGCAACAGTAAGAATTGTGCCCTCAGTAGGCTTCATAACAGCCTTGTAAGCGGATTCAACACCGTATTTCAGCGCATTTGCAAGATTCTCGGGGGTAACCTCTTCGGCATCCTTGAAGCCTTTTGCAAAGCCTCTGAAAAGAAGAGAGGTTATAACGCCGGAGTTTCCTCGGGCACCTCTGAGAAGGGCAGAAGCAGCGGTAGCTGCAACACGGCTGACATTCTCGCCGTCGAGTCTTTCAAGCTCGCGTGCGGCATTGCCGATACTCATAGACATATTTGTACCTGTATCTCCGTCAGGAACGGGGAATACATTCAGGTCATCGACCTGCTTTTTCTGGTTTGCGATATTATTGGCTGCCGATATAATAGCATCACGCAGCAAATTTCCGTTAATCATCAGTACACTCCTTAAACCTGGTCGAAATTACTCTTTTATACCGTCTACTTTAACAATGACTTTATCAACGTTAATTCCGGTGAGTTCTTTGACGGTGTATTGAACTTTATTTACAATGCTTTTTGCAATAGCGTTTATATTCATACCATAGAGAACGATTATATGGAGTTCTACCACGATAGAATCGGCATTTCCTCTAATGATGATACCTTTATTAAGGTTATCCTTTTTTGCGAGCATATTGGCGATTCTCTGTTTTGAACCGCTGGCAACCATACCCGAAACACCGTAACAAGAAGTAACGGCTTCTCCGATGATAGACTGGAGATATTCGTCGGAAATGTTGATTTTGCCTAATCTGGTTTCGTAAGCAATCATTTAAAATCCTCCTTATTCGTGTTTGCTTAATGAAAGAAAGATGTCATAGGCCGATGCGCCTTCGACATTTTTGAGATTTTCTGAATAGAAAAGAAGAGAGTTTCGGTAAAGCAGGGGAATGAGCGGCATATCATTTATGAGAGCCGTTGCAACCTCACTCACAGAGCTTTCTCCAGAATAATAACTGCGCAGTACCGCCGAGTAGTCGGAAGCGCCGTCGGAAGAGACGGTGTTTTTAATCCCGTATGCAGCCGAGCCACCCTCGAGAACGAGTTTTCCGATATCCATATTAGCGGGCAGTTTTACCTCGCCGAGATAAAGCTGAAAATGTCCCGAAGAGAGCGCCTCAAAATACTGAGAGTCGGAAACGGAGTTCACAACAATCTTGATGCCGACAGCCTTCAATTGTTCCTGAATAAGCTCCGCTGCTGTAAGCCTTGACGGATTTGAGTTATTTACAAGTAGTGAAAAGGTTAAAGGTGTATCGTTTGAGTACAGCCTGTAACCGTCACTATCCAATCTATTATAGCCCATTTTCTCTAAATTTTCAACAGATATTTTTGAACCGGCTACGGACTGTATGGTTTGATAGCCCGATGTTTCATTCCAATCGGGATGGAAAAAGCCTGTTGCAGATTTGCCATAGTCGTAAAATGCAGACTTAGTAATTACGTTTCTGTCGAGTGCGGACGAGATAGCGTGACGCATTTGAGGGTTTGATAGAGCGCCATAGCTATGGTTGATTCCAAGGTAAACGAGATTAGTCATATTGAGGGTTGATTTTTTACCGCTCATTCTGACAATGTTATTACCTGCGGGGTCGGTATAATAAAAGTCGGTAGCACCGATTTCAACATAATGCTCAACCGATTCGGAATCGGGTGCGTCGACAAGCTTAATACGCTCAGTTTGAAGTTCTCCTTGATAATATGGATTTTTTACAAGGGAACTATCGTTGTGGGAAAAGACATATCTTCCGCTACCGACAGGCTCAATTTCAACATTATCTTCATCACGGAGCTCATCGGAGCCTTTCTTGATAATCGGAAAGGTGAGAAGGTTTTCAAAAAACGGGTCTTGATTTATAAGTTCGAAAACAACCGTCTCGCTATCAGGTGCTGAGATGCTTTTTATATTGTAGAAAAGATGCTTATATATATCGCTTTCTTTTGCGAGAGTATAGGATGCAACTACATCTTCGGCTGTAACGGGAGTGTTGTTTGAAAACCTGGCTTGCTTCAGTTTTACGGTACAAACCGTTTCTTCTGCGGTTATACTTTCTGCCAAAAGATATGTGGGCTGAAAATTATCGTTTAGAGATATGAGAGAGTCATAAAGCAGACGTGAAAGCTCAAAGTTTGATTTATTTTTGGTATTGTAGGGGTTGAGGGTGTCGTTAGAACAATAAAGTATCTGAAGATTCAGTTCTTTTTCTTCAGAAGGTGTAACAACTGAAGAAGTATTATCGGAGTCGGGTTTATCGGTATTACTACATCCGCATAAAAACAACAATGCTGCAGACAGTAATATGCACACTAAAGTTTTAATTTTTCTCATAAAACGACGACTCCTTTCCCAGATATGTATTAAATCTATTTGATATTTATTATCTCAATATTTGTTGCTTTTCCTGTTTTTGTATCGGCTGTAATGAGAATGCCTTCAATGGAACATTTGCCGTCAGCCAGAGAGAATCTTCCGGTAGTATGATTTCTCAAACGGTCTATGATTATACTTTTTTCGACTCCGAGCACGCTGTCGATAGGGCCTGTCATACCGAGGTCTGTTATATAAGCGGTTCCGTTTTCAAGAATTTGCGCATCGTTTGTCTGAATGTGGGTATGAGTTCCGAAAACGGCCGTTGCCTTTCCGTCGAGATAAAAGCCTAAGGCTCTTTTTTCACTTGTGGCTTCAGCGTGAAAATCGACAAGAATAATTGATGCGCCGTCGGCTTCGGCTTTTTCAAAAAGCCTATCTGCTGCAAGAAATGGGTTGCCGGCTTCAAGTCTTTCAAGATAAACCGTTCCGGAAAGATTGATTACGGCTACCGAGCAGTATCCCATATCAACAAGGCAGTAGCCATGACCAAATTCAGCGTTATTAAAATTCTCTGGTCTGAGCAACCTCTCATTTTCGTCGAGCAGGCTATGTATATCACGGCGTCTGAGGGTGTGGTTTCCGCCCGTTATGACATCGGCACCCGCCGCAAAAATCATATCGGCAGACTGCGGAGAAATGCCGTTTCCATCGGCAGAGTTCTCCCCGTTCACAACGGTAAAATCTACGCCATATTCTCTTTTCAGTTTAGGTAATACAGCCTTCAGTTTTTCGCATCCAACCGTGCCGCAAACATCGCCGATGGCAAGGATTTTCATCAGTTCACCGCCAAATAAGAAATATATATTTAGTATACTATAGAATATGATATTTTTCAATAACGAGATTGACATAACTGTGTAATATGGTTATAATATAAAATACAAAATTATCGGAGTTGAAATAATTTGGGAATCTTTAAAAAAGGTCAGGATAAATGTCCATATGACCTTTTGCTTGTGGGACTTGGAAATCCCGGAATTGAATATACCGAGACTCGTCATAACGTAGGCTTCAAAGCTATGGACGCGTTTTGCGAAAAGAATAACGCGAAATGCGATAAAATGAAGTATAATTCTTATATAGGCGAATATCGTACCGATTCTAAGAGAGTGCTTCTTTTAAAGCCGCTGACCTATATGAATAATTCGGGAGAAGCGGTCGGAGAAGTCGCAAGATTTTATAAAATACCTGCTGACAGGATTCTTGTTATGTTTGATGACATTTCTTTGGAGCCCGGTACCATCCGCATCAGAAGAAAAGGCAGCGCAGGCGGACATAACGGACTTAAGGATATAATTGCGCATCTCGGCAGCGATGAGTTTATGCGTATTAAAATCGGAGTAGGCGCAAAGCCTCATCCCGATTATGACCTTAAAGACTGGGTTCTCGGGAAATTTCCTGCTGAGCAGTCGGAAGACATTGAAAATGCGCTTAAAAATACCGTAAAGGCTGTTAATGAATTGATAAGTCGCGGTATTGACAGCGCTATGAATAAATACTCTAAATAGACGGTGAATGTGTGGAATTTTTAAGTTCCGTATTCCTTAAAACCGCGGGAGCAAAAGCGGTAATTGACTCTGTGCTAAAAGGACGTTTACCCATCGAGGCAAACGGGCTCTCGGATATACACAAGTCTTTACTCGCGTCGGCGGTGTTTAAGGAAACAAAACGAAAAATCATACTCATAACACCCGATGAAGCATCGGCTACTGTAATGTGCGAAGATATGAGTTCTCTTGGGCTCAAAGCGGCATTACTACCTGCCCGTGACCTTGCTGTTGCAGGCTTCGTGGGGCACTCAAAAGAGTATGAACATAAAAGAATAGACACCCTATCCAAGCTTTTGGATGGGGCTTTTGACGTGGTTCTAGTTTCAGCTGAGTCGGCGTCAGAGTTCACAATTCCAAGCAGAGTTTTAGAAGAAAATACATTCTCTTTAAGACAGGGTGAGACGGTAAAACTCGGCGAACTTTGCGAAAAACTCGTTTTGGCAGGCTATACAAGGGTAGAACAGGTTGACGGAACGGGACAGTTTGCGGTGCGTGGAGGAATTCTCGATATATTCAGCATCAATAGCGAGTTTCCTGCCCGAGTTGAGTTCTGGGGAGATGAGATTGATACAATTTCCTATTTTGAAATTGATTCTCAGCGCAGAACCGATAACACAGAAATTTTAAAAATAACCCCCGCGAATGAGGTTATATGTGACCGTGAGATTTTGAAGGGAAAGCTTCAAGAGCTTGCAGAGGATAAGAAACTTACCGAAAAGCAGAGAACACTCGTTTACAGAGATATTGAAGCGCTGGATTCGGGGTTGTATTTCTCCTTTGACAGATATATAAATCTTATATATCCCGATTGCACGATTTTCGATTATTTCGATAATCCGCTTATAATAACATCAGAATATAAAACGGTTAAGGAAAGAGCGTCAAATCACGATTCAGCCACAAATGAAGATATAAAACTCTTTTTGGAGGATGGATTTGTAAATCAGAAGACTGCAAAGTTCCACCTCTCTGAGGAAGAACTTACTTCAATATGTTCTAAAGGAATTCTGCTCGACAGTTTTATGCCTTCTTCGCTTGCTTTCGGATTGAAAGAAACTGTCTCTTTTGAACTCAAAAGAAATTCAGGTTGGAGCGGAGATATATCGGTACTGAAAGATGATATCGGGTATATGTTGTCTAAGGGCGGTGTGGCGGTTATTGCTGCAGGAAGCGAAAAAGCCGCAAAGCTACTCTGCGAAGACCTTAACAATTCGGGAATTAGCGCAATTTATCTTGAAAAACTGAAGGGCTTGCCCGAAAGAGGCGTTGTTGTCACGGTTGGAGGAATGTCTTCGGGCTTTGAAATTCCCGAACTGGGCTTTTCCTTTATTACTCACAAAATTATTTATTCGGATAAGACAAGAAGCCATAGAAAACGCTCCAAAAACTCTATAGGTTCACTCGAAGAACTTAAGCACGGAGATTATGTTGTCCACGCCTCCCACGGAATTGGTATATTTGAAGGGATTAACCGAATAACAAACAGCGGTATTACTAAGGATTATATCAAAATCAAGTATGCAAAAGGGGATATACTTTACGTTCCCGTAACACAGCTTGACCTTGTTTCGAAGTATATCGGAAGCGCAGAGGACAGCAACATAAAGCTTAACCGACTTGGCGGTCAGGAGTGGCACAAAACAAGAAAAAGGGTGCGTGCCGCTGTAAAAGATATGGCGAAGCAGCTGACCGAGCTTTATGCGAAGCGAATGGCGATTAAGGGTCACGCTTTTTCTCCCGATACCGACCTTCAGAATGATTTTGAGAGACGGTTTGAATATGAAGAAACCGAGGATCAGCTACGCTGTATTAACGAAATCAAGAATGATATGGAACGCACTTCTCCTATGGACCGCTTGCTTTGCGGAGATGTTGGCTTCGGAAAGACCGAGGTTGCACTCAGAGCGGCTTTTAAGTGTATAAGCGAAGGTAAGCAATGCGCGATTTTAGTTCCTACAACTATTCTTGCTTGGCAACATTTTAATACTATTCTTAAAAGATTCGGCGAAATGCCTGTCGAAGTTAGATTGCTTTCAAGGTTTGTTTCCTCTAAAGAGCAAGCGAAAACCATTACGGGACTTAAACGCGGCAACATAGACCTTGTGGTAGGTACTCACAGACTAATATCAAAAGATATTTTATTCAAAGACCTCGGACTTTCCGAAGCCAACATCTCCGCAAAGCAAGCGG
>JAZONJ010000098.1:0-6335 GCA_045654425.1 Acutalibacteraceae bacterium | reverse complement strand
CTCATGGCAATCACACTCTTCGTCATGATGATGGTGGTCATGATGATGCTCATGACAATCGCACTCCTCATCATGATGGTGATGATGGTGATTCTCATGGCACTCACACTCTTCGTCATGGTGATGATGACCGTGACAATGCGGACACTCTTCTTCCTCATGAAGATGATGGAGAGCTTCTTCGAGGGTATTCTTGCGTTCAATAGCCTCCAGCAGCTGCTTTCCTGTCAGTTTGTCCCAATCTGTCGTTACAATAACTGCCTTTTCGTTATGTTCGCGAAGCATTTCAACACATTTCTCAATTTTGTCATCACTTGCATTTCCTGTATGGCTCAGAATAATGGTTGCGGCATGCTCAACCTGATTTATAAAGAATTCGCCGAAATTCTTCATATACATTTTGCACTTATTAGCATCAACAACTGTAGTAAAACCGTTAAGAACTGCATTTTCAAGCTTTGCATCCTCGACAGCAAGGATAACATCTGAAAGTTTACCGACACCTGAAGGTTCAATAATAATTCTTTCAGGCGAAAAATCCTCAATAACCTTTTTTAAAGCCTCTGAAAAATCTCCTACGAGACTGCAACAAATACAACCCGAGTTCATCTCATTAATTTCGACACCCGCTTCCTTTAAAAAGCCACCGTCGATACCAATCTCACCAAACTCGTTTTCAATTAAAACTACCTTTTCCCCTTTATAAGCTTCTTCGATAAGTTTCTTTATAAGGGTTGTCTTACCAGCTCCTAAAAAGCCTGAAAAAATATCTATTTTGGTCATAGTATTACTCCTTTATGTTAACAGCCTCAAGCCTGTATATAGGCTGACCTAAATCTAAAAATCTTTGCTCATATTCGGTTACTATATTTCCTTCAAAACCGCTGTTATGAAGGTCTAAAGACACATTACGAAGTCTGTAACCCACCTCTGTATAGTTCTCGATTGAAAACTCGAAAAAATGCATATTATCGGTCTTTTGATGAATCTCTGAGCCCTTTTTCAATATCGCTTTATAAATCTCTAAAAAGCCGCTGGCAGTAAGTCTGTGTTTTGCATATCTTACCTTCGGGAAAGGACAAGAGAAATTAAGATATATTCTCTCGACCGAGTCATCTTTTATGTATTTACGAAGAAACTGGGCGCCCGTTATCATAAAACGCACATTAGTAAGGTTTGCCGCCTTAATTTTCTCTGCAGCAAGCACAGCCACATCATCACAAACTTCAATCGCAATATAGTTTATATCGGGGTTTCTCTTTGCAATCTCAGCAATAAACTGGCCCTTGCCACATCCAATTTCAAGATGAAGAGGATTAGTATTTCCGAATATTGTTTCTATATCATAATATTTCGGTTCATCTGCCGCTTTTCTTATATCGGGGTCGTGTTTTTCAATCGGCAAAAGTAGTTCTTTTACAGCATCCAGTCTTTCGGTAAGATGCTTTTTCTTTCTCATTCGCATAGTATTTTCTCCGAAAAGTAATTTATCTTATTAATTATAACACCATTAATCAAAATTTTCCACAAAAAAAGCGACTGAAAAGTCGCTTTTTTAAAAAATTATTTTGTTCCGGTAGAACCAAATCCGCCTGCTCCTCGAGCCGTATCGTCAAGTTCATCAGCTTCAACAAAATTAACCGTAAGATAAGGAGTAATAACAATTTGAGCTACTCTTTCTCCTGCTGCTACGGTCTGTGTTTCTCCCGAATGATTAAAAAGAGAAACCATTATTTCGCCACGATAATCCGAATCGATAACGCCAACCTTATTTGAAGGAGCAAGTCCTCTCTTTGAAGCGATACCGCTTCGAGCGTAAATAAGACCTACATATCCCTCCGGAATTTCCATAGCAAGTCCCGTATGGACGAGTTTTGTTTCTCCCGATTTAATAACAATTTCTCCTTCTGCGGAGTAAAGGTCAGCGCCGGCTGCTGATGCAGAACCATAAGACGGAATAACCGCGTTCTCGGACAATTTCTTAATCTTTAAATCTATCATTTGTGACACCCCTTTTATAAAAGCATTGTATCACAATTAAACAGTTCTGTCAAAGCCTTCTCCGTTAATTTCTGACACATTTACAATAAAGAAAAAGGCTCCCTTATCATTTTCGAAAACTAATTTTCGTATCTTCTTAATTTCTCCAACTCTTGCGGCACAAAGCAGAACCGTTTTTTCTCCACCGGTATATCCGCCCTGGGCTTTTATCAATGTTACACCTCGGTTTGCAGATGATAGTATTTTCTCGCGAATCAACTTCTCTTTTTCGGTAACTATAAAGAATATTCTGCCGTCATCTTTTCCGTAAAGCAAAAGGTCGACAACATGAGAAGAAATGAAAATCGCAATTATAGAATAAAGCCCTGTTTCTATATTTGAATAAACTAAAACCGCAAGAAAAATTACCGCAGAGTCGAGTAATAAAAAAAACCGTCCCATTGGTATCCTTTTAAATCTAACTCCGAGAAGTTTTACTGCAATATCAATGCCTCCGGTTGTCGAACCCCTCAGCATTACAAGACCTAGACCGAGTCCCAGAAGAACTCCACCAAACACTGAGGATATTATCATATCGAAAGAAAACGGATTCGGTAGTTTTTCGAAAATATCAAGAAAAAGCGAGGTCAAAAACACAGAATAAGCCGTTTTTAATATAAAACCGATTCCAAATACACCGAACCCCAACAAAACAAGAGGAATATTCAATATAAAGAGTGTTATTCCTGTCGGAAAATTCAATGTATCGTGCAGAATAACCGATATACCCGTAAGTCCTCCGGGTGTTATTTCAGAAGGTTCTAGCAGAAAATTTACTGCAGCCGAAAAAATCGCCGAACCTATTGTAATTATAATATAGTCAAAAACCAGTTCGCGGACTTTTGTTTTCAAGTTCATCACCGATTATATTATGCACAAAAAACGGTGTTTGATTACTCAAACACCGTTTTCCATATAATATCAAATATTTCTTCTGCTCTCTCGTCGTTTCCAGCAAGATGCAGATATCCGAAAAGCGTTTCAATTCCTGTGGCGATATGATAATCACGGACTGATGCATTTTTAGGAATCGAATGCACATGTGCATTTCTGCCTCTTTTAAAAACCGACATCTCCTTTTCGGAAAGCATTCCTTCAATAGCCTCAAAACCCTTTGCCTGAGCTGAAGCCTTGACAAGTTTAACGCTTTCGCTGTGAAGCTCTCCCGATGGACGGTTTATCTCTGCAAGTCTAGTTCTGACAAGCAGGCCAAAATATGCGTCTCCGACAAAAGCAAGCGTTCCGGGGCTGAGATTATTTACAACAGTTTTATCCATTATTTCACCTTAGTCGACATAGTCAAACTCGATATCGTAAACAACTACTGTATCGCCCTGCTGAACTCCGGCTTTTACGAGTTCTTTAATAATACCGGTCTGACGAAGAACACGCTCAAAATACTGAAGCGACTCATAATCTTCGGGGTCAATGGTCTCCATTATTTTGAGCATCCACGGTGCATCCTCGACAAAGTAAACTCCATCTTCTGCACGGATAGTAAAGGTTCTCTTGTCGCTCTTTACAGTAAAGTCCTCTACCGGCATCGGTTCGGGCTCGAAAACTTTTATGTCGGGAAGTTTTGCAAGTTCTGCCGCAACATAGTTTATAAGCTCATCCGTACCCTCTTTTATGGGAGCCATTATTGCAAAAAACTTATAACCCTGAGACTCAAAATACTCTCTCAGCTCTTCGATTTTTTCGTCTTCTGCCATATCACACTTATTTCCGACAATTATCTGCGGTCTGTCTTTCAGTTCTTCACTGAAAACAGCAAGCTCACGATTAATGGCATGGAAATCTTCAATAGGGTCTCTGCCTTCACTACCCGAAACATCGATAACGTGAAGAAGAAGTCTGCAACGTTCAACGTGACGTAAAAACTCGTGTCCGAGTCCGACACCTTCGCCCGCACCTTCGATAAGACCGGGGATGTCCGCCATAACGAAAGATGAACCCTCACCCATTCTTACAACTCCAAGAACAGGTGTCAAGGTTGTAAAATGATAGTTTGCAATTTTCGGTTTTGCTTCGCTGACAACTGAAACGAGGGTTGATTTTCCGACATTCGGGAAACCGATAAGTCCGACATCGGCAAGAAGTTTTAGTTCTAATACCGCATCAAAGGACTCGCCGGGATTACCGCTTTTTGCAAAACGGGGCACCTGACGTGTAGATGTGCCAAAGTGCATATTACCCCAGCCGCCTTTTCCACCCTTTGCAATTACTACGGGTTCATCAGACGAAACATCTGCTATAAGTCTGCCTGTTTCTGCATCTCTGACTAAGGTTCCTCTCGGTACCGAAATTACGAGATTTTGAGCGCTCTTACCTGTGCAACGGCAAGCACCGCCGTTAGCACCGTTTTCGGCAGAATACTTTCTTTTATATCTGAAATCGGCAAGAGTTGAAAGGTTGTTATCAACCTTAAAGATTATATCTCCGCCACGACCTCCATCGCCACCATCAGGACCACCCGCGGCAACGAATTTTTCTCTATGGAAGGAAACAGCACCATTACCGCCATCTCCTGCTTTAAGATGAATTTTTGCTATATCTACAAACATAAAATTCTCCGTTATTTATGAGTTTAAAAAAATTTAAGCCCGACGATATACGACGGGCTTTAAATCAATAGTAATTACTGCTCAACAGCGTAGATGCTGACCTGCTTACGATCGCGGCCAACGCGCTCAAACTTAACCTTTCCGTCGATGAGTGCGAAAAGTGTATCGTCAGAACCCTTACCTACATTGTTGCCCGGATGAATATGAGTTCCTCTCTGGCGAACGAGGATGTTGCCTGCGAGAACGAACTGTCCGTCAGCACGCTTAACGCCAAGACGCTTAGCTTCACTGTCACGGCCGTTCTTTGTAGAACCCATTCCCTTCTTATGAGCGAATAACTGAATGTTAATCTTTAACATGATTGCACCTCCAAGTAAACTTTAATGCAGTCCTTATACTGCTCTTCTAACTGCTGAATATGAAGTTTGAATCCTTCAAGTATCGCGAGCGTTTTATCAGACGGCTTTTTGACATTTAAAATCATTTTTCCGTCATCAACCTCTATATCGGCTTTGTCACCTATTATTTCGGTTATGGTATTGGCAGTCATATACGCGGCGGATGAAACCGAAGCGCATACAAGTCTTCCCTGCTCGTCATTTTCGTCAGCAGTACAATGTCCCGTCATAGTAAAACCATGGGACGAAAATCTGACAATAGTCATGATTATACGATCTCTGTGATCTGTACCTTGGTGTAGGGCTGTCTGTGACCCATTTTACGAGAGCTACCCTTCTTGGGCTTATAGGTGAAGACAGTGATCTTCTTACCCTTACCGTTCTTAACAACGGTTCCCTTAACAGCGGCATCCTTAACGAAAGGCTTACCTACCTTAAGAGCAGCGGTCTTCTTGACAGCGATAACCTTGTCAAAAACAACCTCAGTGTTTTCTTCAGCGTCGAGCTTCTCAACATAGATGAAGTCGCCCTCTTCTACGCGGTACTGCTTTCCGCCTGTCTCGATAATTGCGTACATTATTCTGGCACCTGCCTTAATTCAAGTCTCGCTACGGTGAGGCGTGAGCGTTTTTAACGCGCAACTTTAAAAAGCCCCCAATAAGCGGCTCTACCATTTTATCACTAATGGTATCATTTGTCAAGCAATATTTTATTCATCTTTTCCTATAACGTAGCCTTCGCATTTTACCTCGACTTTAACATCGGGATTGCGCTTAAAAAGAAGCATTAGTCGGACATACCATTTAGTCTGTGCAACAAGATGATGCTCTTCCTTACAAACGGGGCATACGCTTTTATAACAATCGCATTTAATTTCATTGTTGCGAAGCTTGATATTAAATAGTTCTTTATAGCAGTTTCGGCAAATCCCGTTTCTTATAAGCGCTTTCATAAAACACCTCTTAAAATATAGTTGGGGTGATGCTTTGTTGTTAATGTTTTGTTTCTACCTCAATAAATACAGCTGTATTTGTTTCGGTTGCAGTAACAACAAGTTTATTCTCACAAATCTTAACATTTGCAGAAGGATTAGACGGATAGGCAATCTTTGCATCACAAATATCCTCTTCAATCGGAATATTCATTTCAAGCTCATCGCCAAGGAACCAAGCCGCAATACAAAGTTTGTTTTTGTTTTTAAGTCCTGCGGCAACCGTTTTTCTCCAAATGTAGTAAAGCCTATCGGGAAATACGGTAAAGCGGTCTTTTTAAACTCGGAAAGAGAATTATAATAATCAATTCCATCCTTCACAAGCTGTATTTGACTGTAACT
>JAZONJ010000097.1:0-6304 GCA_045654425.1 Acutalibacteraceae bacterium | reverse complement strand
CACCGCCTGCGAGCTTTGCAAGACGTTCGTTGAGCTTCTCACGGTCAAATTCAGAAGTTGTAACAGCAATCTGATTCTTAATCTGAGCAGTTCTATCCTTGATAGCATCGGGATTTCCTGCGCCATCTACGATAACGGTATTTTCCTTACCGATTTTAACCTGACGAGCACGACCAAGCTGATAAACCTGAGTCTCCTTAAGGTCAAGACCGAGTTCGTCGGAAATAACCTCACCGCCTGTAAGAATAGCGCTATCCTGAAGCATTTCTTTTCTTCTGTCGCCAAAGCCGGGAGCCTTTACACCAACGCAAACGAAGGTTCCGCGAAGCTTATTAACAATGATTGTTGAAAGAGCTTCACCCTCGATATCCTCAGCGATAATAACAAGCTTCTTACCTGCCTGAACAAGCTGCTCAAGAAGGGGTAAAACATCCTGAATAACAGAAATCTTCTTATCGGTAATAAGAATGTAAGCGTCATCGATAACCGCTTCCATCTTATCGGTATCATTAACCATATACGGAGTGATATATCCGCGGTCAAACTGCATGCCCTCAACTACCTCGCTATAGGTCTCGGCAGTCTTAGACTCTTCAACGGTTATAACACCGTCAGCAGAAACCTTATCCATAGCCTCTGCGATAAGTTTTCCGATAAAGTTGTCTCCCGCAGAAACGGTAGCAACGCGCTCAATATCCTCTGTGCAGGTAACCTTCTTGGAGTTTGCAACAACTGCAGCAACTGCAGCGTCGACAGCCTTCTTGATACCCTTCTTGACTACCATGGGATTTGCGCCTGCGGCAACGTTCTTCATACCCTCTAAGATGAGAGCCTGAGCAAGAACGGTAGCGGTTGTTGTACCGTCACCTGCGCAGTCGTTAGTCTTTGTAGCAACCTCTTTTACAAGCTGAGCGCCTGTATTCTCAAAAGGATCGGTAAGCTCGATTTCCTTTGCGATGGTAACACCATCGTTAGTAATAAGCGGAGCACCGAAGCTGCGCTCAAGAACTGCATTTCTGCCCTTGGGTCCGAGAGTAACTTTTACTGCATCGGCAACCTTGTCAACGCCTGCCTGAAGAGCTTTTCTGGCGTCTGCGCCGAAAATAATATCTTTTGCCATTTGTATATGCCTCCAAAAATTAATCTACAATAGCAAGAATGTCAGACTGACGTACGATGGAATACTCAACTCCGTCAACCTTAACCTCTGTGCCCGAATATTTAGCTGTGATAACCTTATCGCCGACCTTGACAATCATATCTACCTGATTTCCGTCAACGATACCTCCGGGTCCAACTGCAACGACCTCAGCGATTTCAGGTTTTTCCTTAGCAGCGGCTGTAAGAATGATACCGCTCTTTGTTGTTTCTTCTGCCTCAACAGACTTAAGAACTACTCTGTCGAGTAAAGGTTTAATATTCATATTGTTTTGCCTCCAGACAAAAATTTATAAGCAAACACGAATAATCCGGACCTGATTTTAAAGAAAGGATTTCCGCCTTTGCTGTGTTTTGTGCCTCGCACAGACAAAAATCCTTTTCTTTAAAATTCTACGACCCTAAACGAGCAGAATTTTGAGGGATTTTTGGTACGAAGGAACTTATAAAGCTGTCGCTTTAAGCGACGACAAACCGAAAAGCACCGAAATTATGCCGTTTAGAGCTAGTTCGGATTATCCGTGTTTGCTTATTTACATTTTAACCCAAAATATAGCAAAATCAAGTGATTTAGCTAAAATTTGCAATTTTTTAACAGATTCCTTCAGGAAGTATGAAATTAATCATATGGGGCATAATTTCGCACTTTAATCTGTCAGAATAGATTATCTCGCCGTCAAGACTAATCGGAACGGGCTCTTCAGCATAGAATTCAAATTCTTTACATCTGCCCATACTGCAAACATCGAGACCTTCATGCTCTCCTCTTTTATATATTCCGACAAGTCCTAAGAAACGGAAAATATTAATAGTTTTTATTGAAACGCAGTCAAGATAGCCATCGTTCGGCAGAGCGTTCGGAGCCGACTTATATCCGCCACCGTAAACGGGAGCGTTTGCGCATATTGCAAAAAGGGCGCTTCCGCTGTAAAATTCTTTACCGTCGGTCACCACTCTAATATTTATGCCGAGTTTACCGAGGACATTCTTTATAAGAGCAAGATTGTAAGCCATACTGCCCGAAATTCCGGGAAGTCTCTTGAACTGTGTCATCTGAGCTGCAACCCTTGCATCAAAGCCTGCGCAACACTGATTCATACAGTATTTATCCCCTGCTTTTATAAGGTCTATTGGCATATATGTACCGTGTTTTTGCTTTGAGATATCAAGAAATGTAGGCTTCGAATCATAACCGAAATATTTAATAAAATCATTAGCTGAGCCAATCGGAATTACACCGATTGAAGCGTTTTTATAGCCTACTATTCCGTTAAGAACCTCAAAGCAGGTGCCGTCGCCGCCGCAGGCAAAAATTCTGACTTCATCACCTGTTTCGGCTTCCTGTCTTGCTTTTATAAGGGCATCTCCATGTCCTTCGGTAACAAGAATTTTTGCCTCATCGCCATAATGTTTTCTAATCTCACGGGTAAGCTCTTCGGTGCTGTCAAGTCTGCCTGCCGCAGGGTTTATGATATAAACGTCTCTCATATTTTAATCTCCTACTTAAAATACATATAAAGTTGGCATTTTATCATACCGTTATAAAGCTTTCTGCGTTTATCTGCCGTCTTTCCGTAAATTTTTTCAAAATCATCGTGAGGGCTGATTATAAAATACTTTCTGCCATCGCCCATCTCGAATCTCTCACCCATAACCGTATAAAGCTCTTCGGCTGCCTTAATATCCAGTAAACGCTCTCCGTAAGGTGGGTTTGTGATTATAAGACATCTTTCACGCGGAGCCTCAAAGTTTCTGACATCGGCGTTATAAACCTTAATGTATTTTGAAACTCCCGCTTTTGCTGCATTTTCTTCGGTCAGTTTTACAGCTTCGGGATCAATATCATAACCGACCGCTTCAAAATCGATATTAGAAAGTATCTGATCCTGAGCTCGGCTTCTCTCTTCGCGCCATACCTTTTCAGGAACAAATCCAAACTTTTCGGCTGCGAAAAAGCGTCTGAGTCCCGGTGCCATCTTTTTAGCCATCATGGCGGCTTCGATAAGAATTGTACCTGAACCGCAGAAGGGATCGAAAAGTTTAGTATCGGGATAGATTCTTGCAGTATCGCACATAGCTGCAGCAAGAGTTTCTTTTAGGGGCGCCATATTTGACTTTCTGCGATAGCCTCGCTTATGGAGTCCCTCTCCCGATGTATCTATCATCATGGTAACGCGGTTTTTAAGTATAGAAAAACGAATCTTTATCTCGGGACCCGTTTCCTCAAACCAACTGATATTATACTTAGTTTTAAGTCTTTCAACAATCGCTTTTTTTGTTATCGCCTGACAGTCGGGGATGCTGAAAAGAGCCGAGTTCAGACTGTAGCCGTTTACGGGGAAAGCATCGGTTTTACCAATAAAGTTTTCCCAAGGCAATTTCTTCACATTCTGAAAAAGTTCTTCAAAACTCGTAGCATCGAATTCACCGACACAAATGCAAACTCTTTCTAAATATCTTGAACAGATATTGGCTCTTGCAAGAGTATTATAGTCTCCTTCAAAGCATACCCTTCCGTTTTCAGCCTTTACATTTTCAATTCCCATTCTCTCGAGCTCGCCAGCCGCTATCGATTCTACACCAAACAGGCACGGAGCTGCGAATTTTAATTTATCCATCAATATTTTCTCCTACATCAAAAAGGCGGAAACCGGGGTTTCCGCCTGTAACGAGTTTATTTTGCGCCTGCCCTACGGTTACGCTTGGCATCGGGATTTTTCCTCTTAAGGTCGGAGAACTTTTCGTCGCTTGTTTGCTTGAATTTGTTCATCATATCCTCAAAAGATGTCGCTTCATTCTTTTTAGCCGTCCAGACATAAGAACCGTCGGGCTCTGCAGGAGGAGCTTTGTGAACATAGTTTTTACGTTCGCGACGTTCCGGCTTTGCTTCAGGGGTCTGCTCCTGAGCCTTTTTAATACTAAGGTTAATCTTTCCGTCATCACCGATACTGATAATCTTAACCTTTACAACGTCATTTTCTTTAACGAAATCTCTTATCTGGCTTACATAGGTCTGAGCCACCTCAGAAATATGTACCATACCGGACTTTCCTTCTGATAGGTCAACGAAAACGCCGTAATCCTTGACAGCGGTAATTTTTCCCTCTACGATTTCTCCTACGGTTAACTGCATTGGGGCTGGTTCCTCCTCAAACTTCGCGGAACGATTCAGTTTATTCCCTTATATGTAATTTCTCCGGGATAACTGTAACCGTTATTCCTCAGCTCTTTTTCAAGTTTTTCGCGCTCTGTCCCATTTTCGAGCAGATCGTTAATCTCGTCAATACTGAGTTGTTTTTCATTTGTAAGTGCTTTAATCTCTTCGAGTTCAGCTTTTCTGTCGTTAAGCTCGTTATACAGTCCGCCTACAGAAACGAGCAGATACAGGCAAAATGCCACAACAAGCAGACGTAAAACAATACTCTTGTGATTCTCGGGTCTTGTTTTATCGCTCATTAATGACACATCCTCCTATAATCCTATCGTCCGAAAAATACTGTCTCTCAAGATCAGTCTAAGTATACACTATCTACTCTTCCTTTTTCAAGCCTTTTTTCTTATTATTTTTAACTTTTTCGAAACTTTTTAGCAGCCATTCGGCAATTTTTTCAAAGAAACCGTCTATAGCACTAACCAATCCCTCAAAAATGCCTTTGATAAGCGTTATGAGAGCTACTAAAAGTTTAATATAATATTTTGAAAAAAACGCCTTAAAAAGCAGAAACCCAATGCCCTCTCCGACAAGAATATAGCCTCTTATTTCTCCGTTTGAACTAATGAGTAAAAAGCAGAATGTGATTAAAGCCGCTAATATGAAAAAAACAATATCTGAAACGAACACCCTGACTCTTGTAGCTTTGAAAGCAACATTAAAAGACTCTAATGTAAAAAATAATATCGCAAGAGCCACCCCGAGCGGTAGGCTCTGAAGCGCGCTTATTATTTGGTCTGCAAGATTTATTTCCCACATAAGCTATTTCATTAGTTTGCGGAAAAATCCGCCCTTTACTGCTGAATCTCCCGTATACACAAGGGCAATTATCGTGCCTTCAATATCGATATCTGTACTTGACGCGCTGAAAGAGCCGATTTTTAATCCCTCGCCTTTTATCGTCATCATGCCCATATCAGTTTCCAATGTTATTGTTTCATCGTCAAATCCGATTACCTCAGACACTCCTGACATATTAAGCTTACGTCTCTGCTCCATAATTACATTATGCAGTTTTTTACCGTTTTCTGTCATAAAAATAACACCACCCGTAAAGTATATTTTTCCGAGCGGTGTTTTATTACTCTATAATCCGATACAGCAATGCTGCATCATCCTTTTTAACTACCTCTTGCACCGATACAACCTCAGCCTTAACCGTTCTTGCGCCGAATGCAATTTCAAGAATATCTCCGACCTTGACATCATAAGATGCTTTTACGGTTTTTCCGTTAACGCTAACTCTGCCTGCATCGCAAGCTTCATTAGCCACGGTACGGCGTTTGATAATTCTTGATACTTTTAAATATTTATCCAGTCTCATTTTAAACCTCTTTAAGAATTAAAGCCGCCTTGTCGGCGGCTTTATAGCTTTTAGGAATTCGATTATTTAATAGCGTCCTTAAGAGCCTTTCCTGCCTTAAATGCGGGAACCTTTGCTGCTGCGATCTGAATCTTAGCGCCTGTAGCGGGGTTAACGCCTTCTCTAGCTGCGCGCTCCTTAACCTTGAATGTTCCGAGGTTGCCAAGAGCTACTTCGTCACCAGCCTTAAGAGCTTCAGTAACTACTGCTGCTACAGCTGCAAGAGCTGCGTCTGCATCCTTCTTTGTAAGTCCTGCCTTCTCGGCAATTGCTGCTACGAGTTCTGCTTTTTTCATAATAAATTTACCTCCAAAAATTTTATTCAATGACTCTTCGGTCATTTGAAATACAAAAATTATTTTTCGCTTTGTTTTTCAATTTCTTCAAAGCGATTTATAAAACTGTCGGTTTCTATACCAAGTCTCTCTTCAGGGTCGTTATCAATAAGCTTTCCAAAACGCGACAGTTCGAAAAGAAGCTTTCCGTATATATCTGCCGACGACTGCTTGTCCCCACTTTCATAAGCGCTTTCAAGTTCTTTTGAAAGGTTTGAAACAGTTCCTGATTTTACG
>JAZONJ010000096.1:0-4544 GCA_045654425.1 Acutalibacteraceae bacterium | reverse complement strand
CCATTGCCTTAGCAGTATCAAACTCGCAGTTTGTACCAGGGAATACAGGGATAAGAACCTTGGGTTTTGCAACCTTGTTTGCAGGTGCAGCGGTCGACTTTTCGCTGCAAGAGAACGCGGGAATTCCACCCTTGCCCTGCTCGATATTACAAGAATAAACAGGTTCCAGCTTATCCTCATATACCTTTTGAAGTGCATTTAGGTCTATTGCCTTATCTTTATAGAGTATTACATTCTCAGAAAGAGTTACACCAAGAGTTTCTCCAACATCTGTATCATCGGTTAGTTCCAGAATAAACGAACCGTAATTGTAACCGAAGATATCCTTTATATCAGCATTTTCATTGAATGCGAAACCAATTTGGTTTCCGAAGCTCATCTTCATTACGGCTTCAGCGATACCGCCGAAGGTAGGTGTATAAGCAGAAGCGCACTTACCTGCCTTTACGAGTTCATATACCTTATCATATACTTTAAGAAGTGACTCGGTAATAGGAAGTCCATTCTCATCGTAGTCGGGTTTTAAGATAACAACCTTATGGTCTGCACCCTTGAATTCGGGAGAGATAATGTTATCTATATCCTCAGTTGTAACTGCAAAAGAAACGAGGGTCGGAGGTACGTCAAGGTCCTCAAAGGAACCTGACATTGAGTCCTTACCGCCGATAGCGGCAATTCCGAGTTCAACCTGAGCCTTGAATGCACCGAGAAGTGCGGCAAAAGGCTTGCCCCAACGCTCAGCTTCCTTACGAGGACGCTCGAAATACTCCTGGAATGTAAGATAAACATCTTCAAACTTAGCACCTGCGGCAATAAGCTTGGATACAGATTCAACAACCGCAAGATAAGCCGAATGATATGGGCTCTTCTCTGCAATATAAGGGTTGTATCCCCAACTCATAAGTGAGCAGGTCTTAGTATCCTTTTTCTCAACAGAAACCTTATGTACCATAGCCTGAATGGGAGTCTGCTGATGCTTACCGCCAAAAGGCATAAGAACGGTACCTGCACCGATAGTAGAGTCAAAACGCTCAGAAAGACCGCGTTTTGAGCATACATTAAGGTCTGCAGCAAGATTCATATATTCAGCGACGAAATCGTCTCCGACATTCTTTTCATAGTTTTCGGGCTTTGTTGCAGCAACTGCGATTGATTTTGGCGCTCCGTTAGAATTGAGGAATTCACGGGAAATATCGCATATTGCCTTTCCGTTCCAGTTCATAACAAGACGAGCCTCTTCAGTAACTCGTGCAACAACGGTAGCTTCTAAGTTTTCTTTATCTGCAAGCGCCTTGAATGCCTCAACATCCTTTGCCTCAACAACAACAGCCATTCTTTCCTGTGATTCTGAAATTGCAAGCTCGGTGCCGTCAAGACCGTCATATTTCTTAGGAACTGCATTCAAATCAATTACAAGACCATCAGCAAGTTCACCGACAGCAACAGAAACACCACCTCCACCGAAGTCGTTACAACGCTTAATAAGGCGAGATGCTTCAGGATTACGGAAAAGTCTCTGAAGTTTTCTTTCTTCGGGAGCATTACCCTTTTGAACTTCAGCACCGCAGGATTCGAGGGATTCGACAGTATGAGATTTAGAAGAACCGGTTGCACCACCACATCCGTCACGGCCTGTTCTACCACCGAGAAGGATAACTATATCTCCATCCTCGGGTCTTTCACGGCGTACGTTTTCTGCAGGTGCGGCAGCAATAACTGCACCGATTTCCATTCTCTTTGCAGCATATCCGTCGTGGAAAAGCTCATCAACCTGACCTGTTGCAAGACCGATCTGGTTACCGTAAGAGGAATAACCTGCAGCGGCGGTTGTAACGATTTTTCTCTGAGGAAGTTTACCTTCGAGTGTTTCGTTTATAGGTTTTAACGGATCAGCCGCACCGGTAACACGCATTGCTGCATAAACATAAGAACGACCTGAAAGCGGGTCACGAATTGCACCGCCGATACAAGTAGCAGCACCACCGAAAGGTTCAATTTCAGTCGGATGGTTATGGGTTTCGTTCTTGAAAAGGAGGAGCCAATCCTGCTCTTCACCCTCAACATTTACCTTAATTTTAACTGTACAAGCATTGATTTCTTCAGACTCATCGAGCTTATCAAGTTTGCCCTGTGAACGAAGATACTTAGCCGCAAGGGTTCCGATATCCATAAGAGTAACAGGCTTTGTTCTACCAAGCTTTCTTCTTATATCGAGATACTCTTCATAGGTCTTTTGCGTAAGCACGTCATCAAACTTAACATCTTCAATCTTAGTATTAAAGGTTGTGTGACGACAGTGGTCTGACCAATATGTATCTATCATACGAATTTCGGTGATAGTAGGATTACGCTTTTCTGTCTTGAAATAATCCTGACAGAATTTAATATCATCGTTATCCATTGCAAGACCGTAAGATTTTACGAAATCTGCAAGTCCGTCAGCATCAAGCTCTAAAAATCCGTCAAGTACAGCAACCTCTGTCGGGATGTCATACTTTGTAACGAGAGTTTCAGCTGCATCTAAAGATGCCTCTCTGCTTTCAACAGGGTTGATTACATATTTCTTAACTGCATCAATATCCTCAGCAGAAAGATCACCATATAGAACATAAACTTTTGCGGTACGAACAAGCGGTCTTTCGCCCTGACTGATGATCTGAATACACTGTGCAGCAGAGTCTGCTCTCTGGTCAAACTGACCGGGAAGATACTCAGTTGCAAATACAAAAGCACCATCGGTATTCTCAACAGAGTCAGTAGCAATATCAAGCTGAGGCTCACTGAAAACAGTCTTTACAGAGTAATCAAAAAGTTCTTTTTCGATATTCTCAACATCATATCTGTTAAGAAGACGAAGACCTGTAAGATTTTTGATTTGAAGGAAAGTGCGAAGGTCAGAAAGAAGCGAATTCGCTTCGTTTCTTAGTCCCTCTTTCTTTTCAACATATATGCGATAAACCATTTTATTTCTCCTTAATTTAAAGCTTTAAGCGCTCTTTGTCCAATATCGTGACGATAGAATGCATTATCAAATGTTACATTTTCAACCTCAGCATAAGCCTTATCGATAGCCTCTTTAAGTGTATCTGCAGTAGCAACTACGCCAAGTACTCTACCACCTGCAGTAACTACCTTACCGTCAGAAAGCTTTGCGCCTGCAACGTAAACTTCTGCTTTGCAATTATCAGCAATCTTGATTTCAAATCCTGAATCATATTTTTGCGGATAACCCTTAGACGCCATAACTACGCAGCAAGCGGCTCCGTCACGGAACTTAACCTCGGTTTCACTGAGTTTTCCCTCAGCAACTGCCTTCATAACAGTGAAAAGGTCACTTTCAAGAAGCGGAAGCACAACCTGAGTTTCAGGGTCACCAAAACGGCAATTATATTCAATAACCTTGGGACCGTTTGGGGTAAGCATAAGTCCGAAATAGAGACAACCCTTAAAGGTTCTGCCCTCTGCATTCATCGCGTTCATTGTTGGTATGAAAATCTTTTCCATACAGACACTTGCTATATCCTCAGTATAATAAGGATTCGGCGCAATTGTGCCCATACCACCGGTATTAAGACCCTCATCGTTATCAAGAGCACGCTTATGGTCCATTGAAGAAACCATAGGTACAAGAGTTTTGCCGTCAGTAAAGGAAAGAACCGATACCTCGGGACCCGTTAGAAACTCTTCAATTACGATGTTGCTGCCCGATTCACCGAAGACCTTGTCTCCCATGATAGATTTTACAGCATCAAAAGCTTCTTCACGGGTAAAGCAGATAAGAACTCCCTTACCGAGAGCAAGTCCGTCAGCCTTAACAACGGTCGGGATCGGGGCAGTTTTTAAATATTCAAGCGCGGCATCCATATCCGAGAATACTTCATATTCAGCGGTAGGGATTCCGTATTTCTTCATAAGATTCTTTGAAAAGACCTTGCTACCCTCAATAATCGCAGCATTTGCTCTCGGTCCGAAACACGGTATGCCGATTTCTTCAAGAGCATCTACACAACCGAGCACAAGCGGGTCATCGGGAGCAACAACCGCAAAGTCAATAGCATTTGCCTTTGCAAACTCAACTATTGCCGGTATGTCTTTAGCACCGATAGCCACACACTCAGCGTCATCCTTCATTCCGCCGTTTCCGGGAAGTGCGTAAATCTTTTCTATATCTTTATTTTCTTTTAATTTCTTTATGATGGCGTGTTCTCTTCCACCGCCACCTACAACCATTAATTTCAAAGTTTTCAGTCCTTTATCAAGTAATATTGGATTAGTGGTGGAAAAGA
Organism: Acutalibacteraceae bacterium; assembly: GCA_045654425.1. Lineage (GTDB taxonomy): Bacteria > Bacillota > Clostridia > Oscillospirales > Acutalibacteraceae > SFWF01. The sequence goes on along the minus strand of JAZONJ010000096.1, from coordinate 258 downwards.
CGCATACCTGTAAACGCGATAGACATTCCGTACTTGTTGCAACAAGCAATTACAACATCATCACGGATAGAACCACCGGGCTCTGCAATATATGTAACACCGCTCTTCTTCGCCCTCTCGATATTATCATCAAACGGGAAGAAAGCGTCACTACCCAAAGATACACCGTCGATAGTAGCAAGATAAGCATCTATCTCAGCATCGGTAAGTGGTGCGGGTTGTTCTTTAAAATATTTCTGCCAATTACCGTCGGCACAA
>JAZONJ010000095.1:0-14491 GCA_045654425.1 Acutalibacteraceae bacterium | reverse complement strand
AAGGGCAAAGAAATTTTCGAATGGCTTGATATAATTGTTACTTCGATGATAGCCGTTGTAATAATATTCACATTTCTTTTCCGCCTTGTAACCATAGTCGGAGATTCAATGCAGAACACCTTTTACGGCGGAGAAAAGGTTGTTATAACAAACCTTTTTTACGAGCCTGAGTACGGCGATGTTGTTGTAATTTCAAGAAACGCGCATAATAACGCTCTTGAAAACGATGCTTTCGCCGAGCCGATAATTAAACGTGTTATCGCGACAGGCGGACAATATGTTGATATCAATTTTAATACCGGTGTTGTTTTTGTCGGGGATGATCCTTCAACAATGGAGCCTCTCACAGAGCCTTATACCAAGGCGCCGACCTATACAAAAGCCGATGTTGAATTCCCTGTATTTGTTCCCGAAGGATATGTTTTTGTTCTCGGAGATAACCGTAACGATTCAAAGGACAGCCGTTTCAAAGAAATCGGCGAGGGTGGACTTGTTAATAAGAAATATATTCTCGGAAAGGCAGTTTTTCGTGTTTTTCCGTTCTCCAGAGCGGGAGTAATTAAGGGAGTCGAAGGAGCAGACAAATAATGAGTCAAACTCAGAATATTCAGTGGTTCCCGGGGCATATGACCCGAACCAAAAGAAAAATTGAAGAGTCACTGCACATAATTGATGCCGTGGCTGAAATAGTTGATGCCAGAATACCCGTCAGCAGTCGTAATCCCGATCTGGCGGGTTTAATTAAAGATAAACCCCTTCTTATATTGCTCAATAAATGCGATATGGCAGACCCTAGAGAAACTGCGCGCTGGATTGATTATTATAAGAAGCAGGGTATTCCTGCTATTCCCGTTGACTGTAAAACGGGTCGCGGAGTGAATAATTTTAAGGATAAGGTTAAGGAGATTCTTGCCGACCGACTCGAGCAGTATAAAGCGAAAGGTATGGTTGGAAAACCCCTTCGTGTAATGGTTGTCGGAATTCCGAATGTCGGAAAATCCACCTTTATAAACAGAATCGCGGGAAACAGCCGAGTTAAAGCTGAAAACCGCCCGGGAGTAACAAGAGGAAACCAGTGGGTTACAATCGACCGTCAGCTTGAGCTGCTTGATACACCCGGTGTCCTTTGGCCGAAATTCGAGGACCAGACAGTAGGCGAAAGACTCGCTTTCACAGGGGCTGTAAAGGATGCTGTTGTGGATGTTGAACTGCTTGCCGTAAGACTTCTTGACGTGCTTGCTGTGTCTTATCCGAATTTATTGACAGAGCGGTATAAAATTACCGATTTTGATATGGATTCTTACGACCTGCTCTGTGCTATCGGTAAAAAGCGCGGTATGGTCATCCGTGGTGGAGAGACCGATACCGAGCGTGCTGCTGCCATGCTTCTTGAGGAATACCGAAACTGTAAAATCGGTCAGATTACACTCGAAAGGGTAGAGGATAATGCCTGATTTAAGTTTTGAAAATGAAGCCCGTAAAAAAGGCTTTACCGCTATTTGCGGAGTTGATGAAGCGGGAAGAGGTCCATTGATGGGTCCCGTTTGCGCTGCCGCAGTAATTTTGCCCGAGGGTATAGAGCTTGAGGGTGTAAACGATTCAAAGAAGCTTTCCGAAAAAAAGAGAGAGGCTCTTTTTGATGTTGTAAAGGAAAAGGCTATCGCTTGGTCGGTGGCTTTTGCCGACGTTGAAGAAATCGAAGAGGTCAATATCTTAAACGCTACATATCTTGCGATGAACCGAGCTATAGAAGGGTTAAATGTTCCTGCCGACTACGCTCTCATTGACGGAAACCGAGTGCCAAAGGATATTAAAATCGATTGTGAAACGGTAGTGAAGGGAGATGCGAAAAGCCTTTCTATTGCCGCCGCTTCAATTCTTGCCAAGGTCAGCCGAGACCGACTCGTGCTCGAATATGACAAGGAGTTTCCTGAATATAAATTTGCCGACCATAAGGGCTACGGCACCGCCGCACATATTGAGGCTATCAAAAAATACGGACCTTGCAAATACCACAGACCGTCATTTTTGAAGAATATAAAATGAGCTATAAAGCAGAAATCGGAAAACACGGCGAGGATATGGTAGCTGACTTTCTTAAAGGCGAGGGCTTTCTGATTGTAAGACGAAATTATCTCTCGCGTTACGGAGAAATCGACATAGTTGCCGAAAAAGGAGAATATATTTTATTCATAGAGGTAAAAACCCGTGAAAAAGATTCTCCGATATCTCCGCGTGGTGCCGTCAGTCGTACAAAAATGAAAAAAATCGTCCGTACCGCAAAGGATTATTTAAGAAAACTGAGGGTAAAAATAAACTACCGTTTTGATATTGCCGAGGTAGAATATTGTGTTGACGAAAACGGAGAATTCAAAGCCTCTTTAAACTACATTAAAAACGCTTTTAATGAAGAGGTGCTCGAAAATTCCAAGCCTTTTTGATTTGCATTCGGATTTGCCGAGTGCTGTTTTAAGAAAAGAAAAATCGGCGATAATTTTTGATACGAAATTAAAGCGTCACTTTCAAACAGCGGCGTTTTTCACTCCTGAAAATGAGCCTCGGCCATATCTTTACTATAAGAAAATGCTGAGTGTTTTTAAAGAGCAAAATACCGTTCCGATAAATCGACTTTCCAACTCTAGAACGGTGCTTTTATCCATAGAGGGTGGAGCCGCGTTCGAGGATGATTTGAGCTGTATTTATGAGTTTTATAACGACGGGATAAGAACGGTGTCTCTCACTTGGAATTCGGATAATTCTCTTGCAGGCGGAGCCTTGGGTGAGGGAATGCTCACCGAAAAAGGCGAGTCGGCAATTACGATTTTAAACGAGCTTGGAATAGTGCTTGATATTTCCCATCTGAATGAGAAAAGCGCTGTGAAAGCGGCAGAAAAAGCCGATTATTTAATCGCGTCACATTCGAATTCGAAATCAGTTTTTAATCATAAACGAAATTTACCGGATGACCTTTTAAAATTAATAAAGGACAAAAACGGTCTTGTCGGAATAAATTTTTATCCCGCATTTTTAGGTGAGGGAGATATTTTTGAGACTATATATCGTCATATTTTTTATATGCTCTCTTTGGGGCTGGAGAATAATATCGCCATCGGTTCTGACTTTGACGGAGCTGATATGGACCCGAAGCTTAGAAAAACTGACGATGTATTTACCCTTTACGAGTATCTTTTGGCTCGTTTTGGGGATGAAAAGTTAATTAACAACATATTTTTCCTGAATGCATATCGTTTTTATGAAAAAGTTTTTGACAAGCGAACATAAGTGTTATACAATAATAAGAAGATAAAATTTTTCGGAGGCAAAAATGCGTTACATAAGTACAAGAGACAACAAAACCGAAGTTACAGCGGCATCCGCAATCGCTCACGGAATTTCAGTTGAGGGCGGACTTTTCGTTCCCGAATCTATTCCGTCACTTTCAAAAGAAGATTTTGCGGAGCTTTGCAAAATGAATTATGTCGAGAGAGCAAAATTCGTACTCTCTCTTTTCCTTACCGATTTTACGGCTGAGGAGATAGATTATTGTTGCCGCGGTGCATACCTCGGAAACTTTGACGAGGACAAGCCGGCTCCTCTTTACGCTCTTTCGGATAATGCGAATATTCTTGAGCTCTGGCACGGACCGACCTGCGCTTTCAAGGATTTAGCTCTTCAGATTCTGCCCTACCTTCTCACAACAAGTGCAAAGAAGGTTGCAGACGGAAAGAAGATTGTAATTCTTGTTGCAACCTCGGGTGATACAGGCAAGGCTGCTCTCGAAGGCTTCAAGGATGTTCCCGATACCGAGATAATCGTATTTTATCCTTCAGACGGTGTTAGTCCGATGCAGCAGCGTCAGATGGCAACCCAGAGCGGAAACAATGTTTATGTTTCGGCTCTCAGAGGTAACTTCGATGATTGTCAGACAGGTGTTAAGACAATATTTACCGATGCCGAGATTAAGAAAATTCTCAGCAGTAACAATATGGAATTCTCGAGCGCAAACTCGATTAACTGGGGTCGTCTTGCTCCGCAGATTATTTATTATATTTCTGCTTATTGCGACCTGCTGAGTCAGGGCGCAGACCTATCTGACGGTTTCAATGTTGTTGTTCCGACAGGTAATTTCGGTAATATTCTTGCCGCTTATTACGCAAAGGTTATGGGCGTTCCTGTAAATAAACTCGTCTGCGCTTCGAACCAGAATAATATCCTTACCGACTTCCTCAGAACCGGAACTTATGACAGAAATCGTGGCTTCTATACCACCGTTTCGCCCTCTATGGATATTCTTATTTCGTCCAACTTAGAGAGAATGTTATCTGAGCTGACCTGCCGTGACGATAAGAAGGTTGCAGAGTGGATGAATTCTCTTAAGACCGATGGAAAATACACCGTTGATGAAGAGACTTTTGCAAAAATCAAAGACCTTTTCTACGGCGGATTCTGTAGCGAAGAAAAAACTTATGAGACAATAAAGAAGACCTACGATGAAAAGGGTTATCTTATTGATACCCACACCGCTGTTGCTGTCGGTGTTTATAACGATTATGTAAAAGAAACAGGGGATGACCGCCCGACCGTTATCGCGTCAACCGCTTCTCCCTATAAGTTTGCGGCTTCTGTTCTTGAGGCTCTCGGCGTGGAAACCACCGATGACGAGTTTGAGACAGTCAGAAAGCTTTCTGCCGTAACAAATACCGATATTCCCGCTCCTCTTGCAGCTTTAGAGTCGGCATCTGTCCGCTTCACTGAGGTTTGCGATAAAGACGGAATGACCGAGGTTGTATTCCGCAGACTCGGAATATAAAATTCTAATCTAATTTTAAAAAAAGGGGAGGGCTTATAGCGCCCTCCCGTTTTTAAGGTTTAAACCTTTGGCTTAGTTCTTCGGCTTAAAGGTCTCGCAAGCGGTATCGCTGCAAGATGAGCAGGGTCCGTGACCAACCTGAATTGAGCCTGCCTGACACTTGTCACCCTCACGGTGATAGGTGCAGTTTACAACATCACAACGAATACCCGAGATAACCTCTCCGGGAGCGCAATTGTTATTTTTACAATCCATATTAATTTACCTCCAAAATAGTTTGCCGATTTTTCGGACATAATTATTTTGTGCAAAAAGTTTTTAATTATGTAAAAGAAAAGGGTGAAAAAATTGAGCATTTTTACGATTTCCGACCTTCATTTATCGCTCGGAACCGATAAACCGATGGATATTTTCGGTTGGGGAAACCACGTGGAAAAAATCAGAGCAAACTGGAAGAGACTGGTAAAGCCTGAGGATACCGTAATTCTTCCGGGAGATTTATCCTGGGCGCTTGATATTAAAGATGCTCTGCCCGATTTTCTTTTTCTCGAAAGCCTTCCGGGAAGAAAAATTCTTCTCAAAGGTAACCACGATTTGTGGTGGGTCACAATGAAGAAAAATATGGAATTTTTTGCCGAGCATAATATAAATTCAATCGAATTTGTTTATAACAACTGCGCCGTTGCCGAAGGTCACGCTATCTGTGGTACGAGAGGTTGGCTTTTAGAGGGAAAAGAAGCCGATAAAAAAATTATTGCCCGTGAGGTAGGAAGACTTCGTCGTTCGCTTGAAGCGGCAAATGAAACAGGACTGCCGAAACTCGTCTTTTTCCATTATCCTCCCGTTTATGCCGAGGAAAAATGCGAGGAACTTTTAGAGGTTCTGCGCGAGTATGATATTAAAATGGTTTATCACGGACATATTCACGGTAAAGGTTTTAATCGAGCTGTATCAGAGTATGGAGATTTGAAATTAAAACTCATATCTTCTGACTGTATTGATTTCGTCCCTTATTTTATTATATAAATATTATAAAAAAATATTTAAAATATCTTAAAAATTATTCAAAAAAGAGTGGAAAATACTGTAAAGATGTGTTATAATATCTTGCGTATGTAAAAATGGGTTGTTCTGAAAAACAGAAGAAGCACATGCTGTCTGTTGAACAGCCGTAATTTCGGAGGTATAAAAATGTTAAAATCTTCTAACAAAATCGAAACCAATAAGTATGAGCTTGAAATTGCTATCGATGCTGAAACTTTTTGTGACGCTATAAAGGCTGTCTACAAGAAGGAAGCAAAGAACATCGCAATCAAGGGTTTCAGAAAAGGTAAGGCTCCTCTCCACATGGTAGAAAAGCTTTACGGCGAAGGCGTTTTCTTTGATGACGCTCTCAATATGCTTTACGAAGGCGAACTTCTCGGCGCAGTTGAAGCAGCAGGTCTCACACTCGTTGACGTTGAAAAGACCGATGTTACTTCCTGCTCAAAGGCTGAAGGCGCTGTAATGAAGGTAACAGTTGTTGTTGAGCCTGAGGTTACTCTTGGTGAGTACAAGGGTCTCGAAGTTGAAAGAACCGCTCCCTCGGTCAGCGCAAAAGAGGTTACTGAAGAGCTCGAGCGTATGGCAGAGAGAAATGCAAGAACTGTAACAGTAGAAGACAGAGCTGCTGAACTTAAGGATATGGCAGTTATCGATTACGAAGGCTTTGTAGACGGCGTTGCTTTTGACGGCGGCAAGGGCGAGGGATATACCCTTACTCTCGGTTCCGGTCAGTTCATCCCCGGCTTTGAGGAGCAGATCGTAGGACATAACGCAGGCGATGAGTTCGACGTTGTTGTAACCTTCCCCACTGAATATCACGCTGCTGACCTTGCAGGAAAAGAAGCAACCTTCAAGTGTAAGCTTCATGAAATCAAGGCTAAAGAGCTTCCCGAGATGGATGACGAGTTTGCTAAGGACGTATCTGAGTTTGATACCCTTGACGAGCTCAAGAAGGACATCAAAGCAAAGGCTCTTGAGCGTAAGACAAAGGCTGCTGACGAAGAAGTTGAGAACAAGCTTATCGAAGCAGTAGTTGCAGGTATGACCGCTGAGATTCCCGATGCAATGTACGAGAACCGTTCTAACGAGCAGGTTCGTGAGTTTGATTACAGACTCCGCAGTCAGGGTATGGATCTCCAGACCTATCTTAAGTATACCGGTTCTTCTGTAGAAGACCTTAAGGCTTCCTTCCGTGACCAGTCTGAAAAGCAGGTTAAGATGAGACTTGCTCTTGAGGCAATAGTCAAGGCTGAGGCTATCGAGGCTACCGAAGAAGAGCTTGCTGCTGAGTATGAGAAGCTTGCAGGTATGTACGGTATGGAAGCAGACGCTGTTAAGGCTGCTATTCCTGAGAAGGATATCAAGCACGACCTCGCTATGAATAAGGCTATCGACCTTGTTAAGGCATCTGCTGTTATCACCGACGTTAAGGAAAAGAAGCCTGCTGCAAAGAAGACTTCTACCGCTAAGAAGACCACAACAAAGAAAGCCGCAGAAAAGACTGAAGAGGCTGCAGAGTAATTCTGTTTAATATTGCGGCAAAATGTTCATAATAATGCATATATTTAATTTGAGGTGAAACTGATGAATAACACATTAATACCTTATGTAGTTGAACAGACCAGCCGCGGAGAACGTTCCTACGACACCTTCTCCAGACTGCTTAACGACCGTATCATAATGCTTCCCGATCAGGTTGACAATGCAAGCGCAAGCGTTATCATAGCTCAGCTTTTATATCTTGAAGGACAGGATCCCGATAAGGACATAAGCTTCTATATCAATAGCCCCGGCGGCAGCGTTTCTGCAGGACTTGCGATTTATGATACGATGCAGTATATAAAATGTGATGTTTCGACTATCTGTATCGGAATGGCTGCAAGTATGGGAGCATTCCTCCTTGCTGCAGGTACAAAGGGCAAGCGTTACGCTCTCCCGAATAGCGAAATCATGATACACCAGCCACTTGGCGGTGCTCAGGGTCAGGCATCGGATATTCTTATCCATGCTCGTCACATTGAAAAGACAAGAAACACTTTAAACAAGATTCTTGCCGAGAAAACAGGTCAGTCTCTTGAGACTATTGAGAGAGACACCGAAAGAGATAACTTTATGTCGGCTGAAGAGGCTATGAAGTATGGCCTTATCGACAAGGTTATTGAAAAACGTTAATTTTTTCGAACAGAGGGCGGATGACATCATCCGCCCAAAACCATTTATTATATATGATTTTTTAGGAGATAAAAATGGCAAACCAAACCACTAAAGACCAGGTGCGTTGCTCCTTTTGCGGAAAAAGTGAAAGAGAATGTTTGAGACTTATAGAGGGCCCTGGCGTCTATATTTGCGATGAATGTATTGAATTCTGTTCATCGCTCATTGCCCCCGACGATGAACCTCTCTATAAAGCGCCTAAAAAAGAAAAGGTAGAGGAATTTATTCTTCCTGTACCTGCCGAAATCAAGGCTTCTCTTGATGAATATGTAATCGGTCAGGACGAGGCTAAAATCAGCCTTGCCGTTGCAGTTTATAATCATTATAAAAGAATTTTCAAGTCAAGTGATACCGATGTTGAGCTTGTTAAGAGCAATGTTCTTCTTCTCGGTCCCACAGGTGTCGGAAAGACCCTTCTTGCCGAAACTTTGGCAAAAAGTCTCGGCGTACCCTTTGCTATGACCGACGCTACGACCCTTACCGAAGCCGGTTATGTCGGTGAGGATGTTGAAAATATCCTTCTCCGTCTTATCCAAGCGGCGGATTTTGACATTAAAAAAGCAGAACGCGGTATAATTTATATCGATGAAATAGATAAGATTGCAAGAAAGAGCGAAAACACTTCGATAACCCGTGATGTAAGCGGTGAGGGTGTTCAACAGGCTCTTCTGAAAATTCTCGAAGGTACCGTTGCCAACGTTCCTCCCGGAGGTGGCAGAAAGCATCCTCAGCAGGAGTTTATTCAGATTAACACGAAGAATATCCTCTTTATCTGCGGCGGTGCTTTTGTCGGACTCGATAAGATAATCGAAAAGAGAAAGGGAGGCACCTCGCTCGGCTTTGGTAAGGATGTAAAGAGTAAGACCGAGCTTGAGAGTGAGGATATCTATAAGGATGTTACACATCGCGACTTAGTCCGTTTTGGTATAATCCCTGAGCTCGTCGGAAGAATCCCCGTAATAACCGCGCTTTCGGGTATGGATAAGGAAACCCTTATCAGAATTATGAAAGAGCCAAAAAACTCGGTTCTCCGTCAGTATGAAGCTCTTTTTGCTCTTGACGGAGTAAAACTTGAGTTTGCCGAAGAAGCTCTCGAAAAAATTGCAGAGCTTACAATAGAGCGTAAAACAGGTGCGCGCGGACTTCGTTCAATAATTGAGGGAGTGCTGAGACGTCCTATGTACGAAACACCGAGTGATAAGGCGGTTGAAAAGGTAATAATTACCAAAGAGGCTGTCGAAGGTGGAGATGTTACTATTAAACGCAAAGCAGCAAAGACTAAAAAAGAGGCATAAAATATGAGAATAACAGCGTTATTTCTTGCTATTATATTATGCTTGACGCTTGCTGCTTGCGGTGGCAATACGATGAACGAGAGCTCCTCCCTGTCTGATAGTTCAGAGGTTCAGTCAAAAGAGGAAAGTGTAATTAAAATTACCGAAGCGGCTGTCCGTTCGGCTGAAACAAAGTCGGTGGGTGCCGGTCAGGCGATTGAAAAGCTATCTTTGACACCGCTTACAGAATCTTCTTCCTTTACTGTAAAGGGTGCTGTTAACTACAAGTGGATAGCCTACGATAACTATACCGTGGTTCAGCATTTTGAAAAGGGTGTAAAGCTTTCTGATGCAGGCTATCTTTTCTATATCGAGCTTCCAAAAACCGCTTTTGACCACGAAATGTACCTCGAGTTTTTTGCAGAACGCGAAAAGGTTGAGGTATACAGCGGCGAGGTAGCGTATACCGGTAAAGACGGTGTAGAGAACGAACTGAGTTGGTATTCGCTGCCCTTAGGCGCTACTGAATGGACCGAGCACAAAATTCCGAAGTACAAGCTCTGCTTCGGTGACGGTGGGGAAGAGTATAAGGGTTATGTCTTTATCCCTGCTGAAAGTCTCACCTACAGATATGAGTCAAAAGACCTTTCTGATATTGCCGTTTATGTCAAAACGGGAATTGAGACAGGAAACGGAGAAGCGGGCGAGGGTATGACCTTTAATATCAGTACCATAATGCCTGTTGTAAACTTTGACAAAACTGTGACAGTTGCTGAGTCCGGTCTCGGTAGGGTTAACCTGTCGGATAATACAATTATGCAATAATATGCAAATTATGCATTGATTTCTGCATAATTATTCGTTAATATGCCTAATAGATGCAGAATAGTTTAAAGCATTTGTGCAATTTGTTACAAACTTTATAAAAGGCTTTTCAAACCCCTTGACAAAGTGTGAATAATAATGCATAATTATGCACATCGAATCAAATAAATGCAAATTACATCGGAGGTAATTTAAAATGAATAAAAAGGATATCAAAAAGGTAGTTTTAGCTTATTCGGGAGGACTTGATACTTCTATCATCATCCCTTGGCTTAAAGAGAATTACAACAACTGTGAGGTTATCGCAGTATCGGGTGACGTAGGACAGGGAACCGAGCATGACGGTCTTGAGGAAAAGGCAATCGCAACAGGCGCTTCCAAGCTTTATGTCCTCGACCTTAAAGATGAATATGTTGAAGATTATATCTGGCCCTGCCTCAAAGCAGGCGCTGATTACGAGACCTATCTTCTCGGTACTTCTCACGCTCGTCCTTGCATTGCAAAGGGACTTGCAGAGATTGCAAAGAAGGAAGGCGCAGATGCAATCTGCCACGGCTGTACAGGTAAGGGTAACGACCAGGTTCGTTTCGAGCTTACCCTCAAGGCTTTCGCTCCCGAAATGGCAATCATCGCTCCTTGGCGTGAGTGGGACATTAAGTCTCGTGAAGAAGAAATCGAGTACGCAGAGGCTCACAACATTCCTCTTAAAATCAAGCGTGAGACCAACTACTCTAAGGATAAGAACGTATGGCACCTTTCTCATGAGGGTATGGACCTTGAGGATCCCGCTAACGAGCCTCAGTATTCAAAGGAAGGCTTCCTTGAGATGTCTGTCGCTCCCGAGCAGGCTCCCGATACTCCTACATATGTTACAATTCATTTTGAAAAGGGTATCCCGACCGCTCTTGATGGCGTAGAGATGAAAGGTCTCGCCATTGTTGAAAAGCTGAACGAGCTCGGCGGTGCTAACGGCGTCGGACTTCTCGACATCGTTGAAAACCGTCTTGTCGGAATGAAGAGCCGTGGTGTTTATGAGACTCCCGGCGGTGCAATTCTCTACAAGGCTCATGAGATTCTCGAAATGATTACCCTTGACCGCGACACCTCTCACTACAAGAAACTCGTTTCTCAGCAGTTTGGTGAGCTTGTTTACTTCGGAAAATGGTTCACACCTCTCCGCGAAGCTCTTTCTGCTTTCGTTGACAAGACTCAGGAAACCGTTACAGGTGACGTTAAGATTAAGCTTTACAAGGGCAACATCATTAACGCAGGCGTAACTTCACCCTACACCCTCTATGATGAAGAGGTTGCTTCCTTCGGTGATGACGGCGGTGCTTACGACCAGAAGGATTCCGCAGGATTTATCAATCTTTACGGACTTCCCATCAAGGTTAAGGCGCTTCTTGACCAGAAAAGAGAGCAGAACAAATAATGAATAAGGTATTTATAGACGGAAGTCAGGGAACAACCGGTCTTCGAATTTTTGACAGACTCTCGGCTCGCGATGATATCGAGCTGATTCGTCTTCCCGAAAACTTAAGAAAAGATCCCGCTGCTCGCCGTGATGCTATAAATTCCTCGGATATAACATTTCTTTGCCTGCCCGATGCGGCTTCGATTGAGGCGGTTGCAATGGCAAGAGAAGATGTCAAAATACTTGATACATCCACTGCACACCGAACAAGTGCGCAGTGGATTTACGGTTTTCCTGAGGTATCCTGCGACGGCTTTGAAAAGATTAAAAACGCGAACAGGGTAGCAGTACCCGGTTGTCACGCGAGCGGATTTATAGCGCTCGTAAAACCTCTTGTCGATGCAGGAATTTTGGGCGCAGATGCTCTTCTTACCTGCCATTCAATAACAGGTTATTCGGGCGGTGGCAAGAAGATGATTGCCGAATATGAGAGCAATGAAAGAGATATTCTTCTTGATGCTCCCCGTCAGTACGGACTCGGCCAGTCACACAAGCACTTACCCGAAATGAAAGCCGTGACAGGTATAATGAACGAACCCGTTTTTTGTCCCATAGTGTCCGACTTTTACAGCGGTATGTGTGTTACGGTACCTCTTTTTAAAAGTCAGCTTAAAAAGGGAAGTGCCGAGGACATAAAATCCATTTATAAAGAGAAATATACGGGTCCCGTTGTAAATTACATCGAAGATGTAAACGAGGGCGGATTTATTTCTGCAAACGGAATATTAGGAAAAGACTCGATGCAGATTACTGTTTCGGGAAATGACGACAGAATATTACTTATCGCTCGATATGACAACCTTGGAAAAGGTGCTTCGGGTGCTGCGCTCGAGTGTATGAACATTATGCTCGGATGCGAATTAACAGAAGGTTTAGATTTATAGTTTTAGGAGTTTTACAATGCAACTGATTTCGGGCGGCGTTACTGCCGCAAAAGGATTTAAAGCAAACGGAGTACATTGCGGTATCAGAAAGAACCGCACAAAGCGCGACCTCGCTCTTATTGTCAGTGAGAAGAAAGCCGCTGCTGCAGGTGTTTACACAACAAACCTTGTAAAAGGCGCTCCGAATATTGTAACAAAAGAGAATATTTCCGACGGTTATGCTATTGCCGCCGTATGCAACAGTGGAAATGCGAATACCTGTAATGCAAACGGTATCGAGATTGCAAAGGAAATGTGTGAAGTTACCGCTTCTGCTCTCGGAGTTAATGCAAATGATATCATCGTTGCTTCTACAGGTGTTATCGGACAGCCCTTGTCTTTGGAACCGATAAAGAACGGAATGGACGAGCTTGTAGCAGGTCTCGGCGAGGATAATTCAATCGCTGCTGCAGAAGCCATAATGACCACCGACACCAAGGTGAAAGAGGTTGCAGTTTCTTTTAATATCGGTGGCGTAGAGTGTAAAATGGGCGGTATTGCAAAAGGCTCGGGAATGATTCATCCCAATATGGCTACAATGCTCGTGTTCATCACAACCGACTGTGCAATTACTCCCGCGATGTTACAAAAAGCGCTCTCTGATGATATAAAAACAACCTTCAATATGGTTTCAATCGATGGAGATACTTCTACCAACGATATGGTAACGGTAATGGCAAACGGAATGGCAGAAAACCCCGTTATTGACGATTATAATGAGGATTTCTACACCTTCTGCAAAGCCCTTAACACAATAACCGTTCATCTTTGCAAAATGATTGCAGGAGACGGCGAGGGCGCAACAAAGCTTCTCGAATGTGTCGTTTCAGGTGCAAAATCTGACGCTGTCGCAAAGACTGTTGCAAAGAGTGTAATTTGCTCTTCACTCACAAAGGCGGCAATGTTCGGTGCCGATGCAAACTGGGGAAGAGTCCTCTGTGCAATCGGATACAGCGGAGCCGATGTTGACGTAACTAAGGTTGACGTTTCCTTTAAATCAAATAAGGGAGAAATCTCGGTTTGCGAAAACGGCGCAGGGGTTGATTTCTCGGAAGAAATAGCAAAAGAAATTCTTTTAGAAGACGAAATCGACATCGTAGTAAACCTCAATGACGGCGAGTTTTCTGCTACCGCTTGGGGATGCGACCTCACTTACGACTATGTAAAAATCAACGGCGACTATCGCACTTAAAATGCAAAGTGCAAAGCGCAAAATGCAAAATTAAGGTGTCGGCAAAGCCGACAAGATAAAAATTGCGCCGCAGGCACCTTAATGATTCATCATTCATTAAATTTTAGGAGAAAATTTTATGATTTCAAACGCTCAAAGAGCCGAAATTCTTGTCCGTGCTCTTCCTTACATAAAGCAGTATGACGGCAAGACCATAGTAGTTAAATACGGCGGAAACGCAATGATTAACGAGGAACTTAAAAACGATGTTATGAAGGACCTGGTTCTTCTTAATACAATCGGAATCAGGGTTGTTCTCGTTCACGGCGGCGGTCCTGAAATTTCGGATATGTTAAAGCGTGTCGGAAAGGAATCGAAGTTCGTAAACGGACTGAGGGTTACCGATGAAGAGACTGTCGAAATAGTACAGATGGTGCTTGCAGGAAAAATCAACAAGACACTCGTTAATCATCTTCAGAACTCGGGTGGTAAGGCAATCGGTCTTACAGGTACCGACGGACACCTTATCGAAGCCGAAATGAAGAATCCCGAGCTTGGCTATGTCGGGGAGATTACAAATATCAATATCGAGCCCGTAACCGACCTTCTTGAGAAGGGATATATCCCCGTAATTTCTACCGTCGGTTGCGACAATGAGGGTAATATTTACAACATCAATGCCGATACCGCGGCGGCTAGAATTGCTTCTGCTCTCGGTGCCGAATCTTTGATTCTTATGACCGATATTGTCGGACT
>JAZONJ010000094.1:0-14696 GCA_045654425.1 Acutalibacteraceae bacterium | reverse complement strand
TGAAACAAAAATAGAAGTATTATTTTATATAAATATTTATTTACTTTATCTCACTTTGATAGTATAATTAGAAAAAACATTTAAAAAGGTGATTTTTTTGAGTGAAAAGATGTGGGCAGGCCGCTTTACAAAGCAGCTGGACGTTAAGGTAAACGATTTTAATTCTTCCATTCGTGTTGACTGTCGTATGTACAAACAGGACATCGGCGGTTCTGTTGCGCACGCTACAATGCTTGCAGAACAGGGCATTATTGAAAAGGAAGACTGTGAAAAAATAATTGAGGGACTTACATCTATTCTTGCCGATATTGAAAGCGGAGCTCTTGCATTCGACCCTACGGCCGAGGATATACATATGTTTGTTGAAGCCGAGCTTACAAAAAGAATTGGCGACACAGGCAAAAAGCTTCATACCGCTCGAAGCCGTAACGACCAGGTTGCGCTTGATGTTCGTCTTTATCTTCGTGATGAGGTTGCCAATGTGGTAGAACAGCTTCGCGATTTTGTAAAGGTTATAACCGATACAGCCGAAAAGTATAAGGATACCGTAATGCCGGGTTATACCCATCTGCAACGTGCTCAGCCGATTACCTTCGGTCAGCATCTGCTTGCATACGCAGGTATGTTCATCCGTGATATCGGAAGACTTACCGATGCGGTAGACAGAATGAACTATTCTCCGCTGGGTTCTTGCGCTCTTGCGGGAACTACCTATCCTACCAATCGCAGAAGAGTTGCAGAACTGCTTTCGATGAACGGTATTGTGGAAAACAGTCTTGACGGCGTTTCCGACCGCGATTTTGCCGTTGAACTGGCAAGCGCTTGTTCTCTTATTATGACCCACCTTTCCCGTTTTTCCGAAGAGGTTATTCTTTGGTGCAGCTTCGAGTTCAAATTTATTGAACTTGATGATGCATATTCGACAGGTTCGTCTATTATGCCGCAGAAGAAAAACCCCGATATAGCCGAGCTTGTGAGAGGTAAAACAGGCAGAGTTTACGGAAATCTTATTACTCTTCTTACTATGCTCAAAGGATTGCCGCTTGCTTATAATAAGGATATGCAAGAGGATAAAGAGGCTATATTCGACAGCATCGATACCGTTAAGCAGTGCTTACCGATCTTCTCGGCAATGCTCAGTACCATGAGTGTGAATAAGGATAAGATGCGTGATGCAGCAGCAGGCGGATTTATAAATGCTACCGACGTTGCCGACTATCTTGCAAAGAAGGGACTTCCCTTCAGAAGCGCATATAAGATTTCGGGAACCCTTGTTGCTTACTGTATTGAGCACGAAACCGTTCTTGAAAAACTGACTCTGGCAGAATTCCGCGAGTTCTCAGAACTTTTTGAAGAGGATATCTACGATGCGATAAACCTCGAAAACTGCACCTTCTCGAGAACGAGTGAGGGCGGTACAGCCGTTCAGTCGGTTGAAAGACAGATCGAAAACATCAGAAAAACAATGAATTTCTAAATTTAAAGACCCCAACGTGTGAGTTGGGGTCGTTTTTTAGTCAAAATAGCCTTTATATATGATTTCTTTATTGCTTTTCGGGAAAAGATAAGCGTAAAGGTCGATGAAATAATCGTCTGTCATACTCGCGATATAATCAATAACAATTTGATTCGGCTCGGTTTCTTCATATCTGTTTTCGCGGTATACGTTTGAGTTTATAAAATCTATATGATGTGAAAAAACAGGGGAGTTCTTGTTACTGTTTTTGATATCGGAAAGAAGTTTTTCGTAAAGTTCTTCCATCATAGGTTTTACGGTACGTGAAAGCTCTGCTGCAACCGTTTCATCTTTATAGATTTTTTCGTAGTTATCTTTTTTGGCTCGGCTTAGATCTTCGAAATGCTTGGTATCCATTTTAATATATGGCTTTCCGTAGCTGTTTTCAACGATGTTTACGACAAGGTTGTTTATTATTTCGGCATTATACGCTCCGATAGCTCCGCTTTCGAACTCGCGGTTTGAGATTATATGAGCTCTTTCGGCATCCTGACGGTCTTTGCCGAGATAAGCGATAATATCCGAAATTCTCATAACACATCCCTCAAGTGTAGAAGGAACGAGCCGTCTTACATTCTTTTTATCGGTGTAGCAGTCCTCGATCTGACGGTCAAATTCCTCAAAAGAATCAAGCTCGCGAGGACAGTACTGTGAAAGCTCGAGTTCGCCGTCATGCGCCGCAATTGATGAAAGGGTTTCGAGGGTAAGATTTAATGGAAAAATCTCATCGAGCACTCTTACCGAATGAATGTTGTGACTGAAATATCTGCCTGTGTGCGAGAAGCTCAGTTCACTTAAGTACTCTTCTCCTGCGTGACCGAAGGGTGTATGTCCCATATCATGACCGAGCGCAATTGCTTCGATAAGGTCGAGATTAAGATTTAATGCTCTGCCTATATTTCGGGCAATTCTGGACACCAGTTGAACATGAAGCGCGCGTCTTGTGATATCGTCGTTTTTGTAGAACGAAAAAACCTGAGTTTTATCTGCATAGCGGTTGTAATACGGACTATGCATAATTTTTTCAATATCGCGCTGAAACGCAGGCCTTAGCAGTGTGGCTTTATCTTTGAATTCGTTTCTGCGATGAGCATTTTTTTCATCAAAACCAAAAAGAGGCAAGGTATTATTTTCTTTATCTGCTATCATTCGGGCAGAAAGTTCTTCTGACAGTTGTTCATATCTTAACATTAATAACACCTCGCTTAAAAGTTGTTTGAATTAAAATTTCAGAGTGTCAACGATTCTGATTCCGAGAGCCTTTTTGGACTGTGGATGAATATCGTCATCCTCACAGATGTCTTTAGAAATTACTGCGTCGCAGTCGGAAACAAGGCTCGGCACGCGAAGCTGCGCCTCCTGAAGCGAAGCCCAATGTTCACCCTGAGTGCGAAGATTTGCAATTTGAACAATGGTAAAGTGAAGCGAGGGGTCTAAAAGATCGCTTCTCCAACAATCAACGAGAGCCGCTACTTCTTTATCATAAATTTTGGCCTCGGCAACAGTTGTATCGGACTCGCCCTGATACCATACTACATCGGTTACTGAGAAAGGAACGATTTTTTTGAACATAAAGTCATAAAGACGACCGTTCACGTTCCATGAGGAATAGTCGGGATTAATGTGGCTGTGGGTTTTTTCTTCTATCGGAAGTGAAAATTCGGGGCGGTTGCAGATTTCTTCGGGCAGCCAAGCTTCAATAACAGATGCACCCTGATAGCAACCGATAAGACCTACCGCAACATCTTGTCTTTTCATAACCTCATCAGCTATAAAAGAACCGAGAAGCGGCCAGGATGAAATATCTCCGTCGCCCTTTACCCAGCCGTCCTCAGGGTGAATATCCTCTTGGTCTTCAATTCTCAGCAGCATAAAGAAACGCTTTTTGTCATTTTTCTCTACAAGATGACCTTCTTTATGAGAATCACGCACCTTAAACTGATTGTTTGACTGACCTGCAAGAAGAAAAACAACACCGACATAAACATCATTAAGTACAGTTTTTTCTCCGTTAAGAGAAATTGTCATCTCGTAGGGCCCGCCATATTCCATTGCGGGAAGCTCTACGAGCCATTTCCCGTCCTTTGAATCGCACGCCGCGGTATTGCCACAGAATGTGACTTCGGCTTTGCCATCGCCTTCACCGAAAACACGAATCGGTTTGTCAGCTGCAAGCACCATATTATTAGTGAAAATCGGATTGAGTTTCATTACAAATCACCCTTTCGGTTTTATAAGTGAATTGTAATTCATAGATTTCGTTGTGTCAACCACCAAAATGTCTTTTATTTGGTTATTCTTCATAACTTGTCAAATTATTACATAATCTTCGAAAAAATATAATTTGACAATGGTATATTTTGAGTATATAATGTTTATATATTGTGTGATGTGAAAATAGGGCATACTAATTATACGATGTAATTAGTGAAATTCTAAAAGAAGGGATAGTGCCGAATTGGATAAATTTGTTGTAAACGGCGGCAAGCGACTTTGCGGCCGAGTTACCATCAGCGGTGCCAAAAATGCAGCCGTTGCCATATTGCCGGCAGTTTTGCTTGCAGACAGTCCCTGCGTAATTGAAAATGTTCCTGATATTTCGGATGTTAATGCTATTTTGCGTGCGCTATCTGTACTTGGTGCTACCGTGCGTCAACTTGACCGCACTACATTCGAAATCGATCCTACAGGTGTAAAATCATATATAGTAAACAAAGAAATGACTCAAGGGATGAGAGCTTCTTCTTATTTCCTTGGTGCTCTTCTCGGCAGATGCCGCAGAGCCAAGGTTGCTCCTCCCGGTGGTTGTGATATCGGTCTTCGTCCGATAGATCAGCATATCAAGGGGTTTGAAGCACTTGGTGCCAGAGTCAGAATCGACGGTGGTATGGTCGAAGCCAGAGCCGAACGTCTTGGCGGTTGTTCTGTTTATCTTGATATGGTTTCGGTAGGTGCAACGGTAAACATTATGCTTGCCGCAGCCCGTGCCAGAGGAATGACTGTTATTGAAAACGCTGCAAGAGAACCGCATATAGTTGACCTTGCCAACTTCCTGAACAGTATGGGCGCTGATATTATGCGCGCCGGTACAAGCGTTATTAAAATCCGCGGTGTTGAACACCTGAGCGGTACGACATACAGCATTATTCCCGATCAGATCGAAGCAGGAACATATATGGTTGCCGCCGCTGCTACAAGAGGAGACGTAACTATTTGCGATGTTACTCCGAAGCATCTTGAATCGATAACTGCCAAACTTCGTGAGATTGGCGTGACTGTCGAAGAGGGCGATGACTCGGTTCGTGTTAAAATGAGCGGTAAGCCGGGCAGTTGCAATGTTAAAACAATGCCTCATCCGGGATTTCCTACCGATATGCAGCCGCAGATTGCAACTCTGCTTGCGATAGCTGATGGGACAAGCATTGTTACCGAAGGAGTATGGGACAACCGTTTCAGATACGCTGAACAGCTTACCTTTATGGGCGCAGATATTAAGGTTGACGGAAAAACTGCCGTTATAAAGGGAGTTCGTGGGCTTAAAGCCGCAAAGGTTTCGGCGAACGACCTTAGAGCCGGTGCCGCAATGATTATTGCAGGACTTATCGCTGACGGCACTACCGAGATTGATTCTATCGATTATATCGACAGAGGATATGAAATGGTAGTTGAAAAGTTTTCTGCTCTCGGTGCCGATATAAAAAGGGTTACTATTCCTGACGGCACAACTGTTTTAAAAGCAAATTAATAATTAAGGAGGGCAGGAGCCCTCCTTATATTATATAATGTTGCCACAGACAACACCATAATTATTCATTATTCACTATTCATCATTCATTATAAAAAAGGGGGGTAATAAAATGGCGAAGTTTTTTCCGATGTTTTCATCAAGCAGCGGCAACTGTACATATATAGGTAACGCTTCGGGCGGACTGCTTGTTGATGCAGGGGTTTCCTTTAAAAGAATTTGCGAAACGCTTTCACAGAATGAAATAGAACTTTCAAAAATCAAAGCCGTTCTTATTACCCACGAACACGGCGACCATGTTAAGGGCCTTAAAACGCTTCTTAAAAAAACGGGAGCCGTGGTTATAGCGTCGAGAGATACTGTTTATGCTCTTGAATTTCATAAAATAATTGATGATACTGTCAGTCGGGTTTACATAGATGATTATTCTGAATATGAGGTTGACTCTTTTAAAATAAACAGATTTCCGACGAGCCACGACTGTATCGGTTCAAGCGGATATACTATACAGCTTTCGGACGAATTAAAGGTTGCGATATGTACCGACCTTGGAATCGTAACCGATGAGGTAAGAAATGCACTTTCAGGCTCTGACCTTGTAATGCTTGAGTCGAATCACGACCCCGTTATGCTGAGGCTTGGTCCATATACTCCCGAACTGAAGATTCGTGTCGGAGGGGATAAGGGTCATCTTGCGAACGCTGTTTCGGCAGCTCTCGTCGGTGAACTTTTCAAAACGGGTACAAGACGTTTTGTTTTGGCGCACCTTTCGGAAAACAACAACACTCCCGAAAAAGCAGAGTCTGCCGCAAGGGCTGCGCTTGCTTCTGCGGGAGCGAAAAGCAATGATTATATATTATATGTAGCAAAGCCTGAAGAAAACAGGGTGATAAGCCTATGATTAAAATTAATGTAATAAGTCTTGGTAAGCTTAAGGAAAAATACCTGAGAGAAGCGGTCGATGAGTATTCTAAAAGAATTTCGGGTTACGCGAAACTCAGTATAATCGAACTTGAGCCCGAAAAGCTTTCCGACAATCCTTCCGATTCGGAAATTGAAGCGGCACTGAAAAGCGAAGCTGAGAAGATAATGAAAAAAATTGAGGCGGGCTCCTTTACAGTTGCTATGTGTATAGAGGGTAAGCAGATGGCAAGCGAAGAGTTTGCGAAAATGCTTTCCGATAAGATAAACGGAGGCACGGGAGTATTTAACTTTATAATAGGTAGCTCCTGCGGACTTCACAGCTCGGTCAAAAATGCCGCCGATATAAAGTTCTCGTTTTCGAAGATGACTTTCCCGCATCAGCTTTTCAGAATTATGCTTCTTGAACAGATATATCGAGCCTTTAAAATAAATGAGGGCGGAAAATATCACAAATAATTTTTTTAAAAAATACTTGACCCCGGAGGTAGTATGTGCTATAATTACTCTACCTCTGTGGGTTCTTTTTTTTTGCAAAGAATTCGGTTCAAAGCGGAGATTACAATATACAGTATGTGTTTTTCCAAAGCCTGCAATATGTGGGGTATGGTTTCTGTAATTGTTACTTCGTCTGAGGGAGGCTAAACGGTTGGTCGGGCGACAAACCGGCTAACTAAAAATATTTCCGTAAAACGGGAGGTGCCGTCATGAGAGTTAAAATTACACTCGCTTGCACAGAGTGCAAACAGCGCAACTACAACACAATGAAAAACAAGAAGAATGACCCTGACAGACTTGAAATGAACAAGTACTGCAGATTCTGCAAAAAACACACAGTTCACAAGGAAACAAAGTAAGGAGGAGTAAAAATGAAAGCTATCAATAAAGCTTGTCAGATTTTGGCTATCGTCCTTGCAGTAGCAGCAATCGCCCTCTTCTTTGTAGCTCCCTTCGCTACTATTACTACAGCAGCAGGAGCTGAAGATTTCGTTGCTGCAGAGCTTTCCTTTGGCGGAGAAGTATGGAAATCGACCCAGATTTTATTCTGCTTCATCCTTACTGTTATTACTGCAGTTTTAGCAGCGCTCACCTTTAAGTCCCCTTGGACAAGATTTGCAGCTCCTGTAGTTGCTCTTGGTGATGCTATCTATCTGCTCGTTATTGCAGTAAGCAGTCCGACCCTTTTTGTTGACTTCAGACCCTTAGAAGCTACAAGCGTAGCTTACACTTGGGTTCCGCTCGCTCTTTGCCTTGTAATGTTCGGTGCTTTTGTTATCAGCACTGCACATCTCTTCGTTAATGACCTTATCGAAGTCAGAGAAAACAAGGGTAAGCGTACTCTTATCCGCAGATTTATTCAGTTTATCCGTGACTATAAGAGTGAGGTTAAGAAGATCGTATGGCCCGGACTTCACGATGTTGTTAAGAACACAGCAGTAGTTCTCATACTCAGTGCTCTTGTCGGAGTTTTCATCTGGCTTGTAGACTGGGGTCTCGGCTTACTGATGGAACTCATCAGCAAGGCTGCATAATTTTGCGGAGGCTAAATTATGTCGGGAACAAATGAAGCAAGATGGTATGTAGTCCATACCTATTCAGGCTATGAAAACAAGGTCGCATCCGACCTTGAAAAGATGGTAGAAAACCGTAAGATGCAGGAACTTATTCTTGATATCAAGATTCCTACCGAAACGGTTACCGAAATCAAAGATAATGGAACAACCAAGGAATACGAAAGAAAGATTTTCCCCGGTTACGTCATGGTAAAGATGATTGTCACCGATGATTCCTGGTATGTCGTACGTAACATTCACGGTGTTACCGGATTTGTCGGTCCGGGATCTAAGCCGGTGCCCCTTACCGATGCAGAGGTTGCTGCTATCGGTGTTGAGAAGCACAGCGTTGAGGTTGGATATAAGGTTGGAGACAGAATCAACATTATTGACGGTCCTCTTAGCGGCTACTCAGGTACTGTTACGGGAGTTGACACCGACGCAGGAAGCGTTAACGTCAACATTTCTATGTTCGGCAGAGAAACACCTGCTGAACTTGAACTTGATCAGATAGCTCTTGCTGACTGATTAGAAACTTAGTAATACCCAGAGAAACTCTGCTTTATTACCTGCGGCATTTTGCCGCCGACGCGAACGCGTCACGGTGGGAGGAGCGGGTATCAGACCGTTCCGCCAAGTGTAAAAAACACTGTTACCACGAATATTGGAGGTGCAAAAAATGGCTCAGAAAATTATAGGTTACATCAAACTGCAGATTCCGGCCGGCAAAGCCACTCCGGCTCCCCCGGTTGGTCCGGCACTGGGACAGCACGGCGTCAACATTATGGCGTTCACTAAGGAATTTAATGAACGTACAAAGAATGACGCAGGTCTTATCATTCCGGTAGTTATTACCGTATATGCAGACCATTCGTTCAGCTTCATTACCAAGACTCCGCCTGCAGCAGTCCTCATTAAGAAGGCATGCGGCATTGAGAGCGGATCAGGCGTACCGAACAAGAACAAAGTTGCAAAGATCACCAGTGAGCAGGTTAAGAAGATCGCCGAGCAGAAGATGCCCGACCTTAATGCAGCAAGCGTTGAAGCCGCTATGTCTATGATAGCAGGAACCGCTCGCAGCATGGGCATTGAAGTCGTCGACTAATTGGCTCTCTCGTGGGAGGAAAATTCCGATTTAACCACTTTTAGGGAGGATATTATTGAAATGAAACACGGAAAAAAGTATAACGAAAGCGCAAAGCTTATTGAAACAGGTAAGCTTTACGATCTCGGCGATGCTTGCGAGCTTGCTGTAAAGAGCGCAACCGCAAAGTTCGACGAGACAGTAGAAATTCACGTTCGTTTGGGTGTTGACTCACGTCACGCTGACCAGCAGGTTCGCGGCGCTGTTGTTCTTCCCAACGGAACAGGTAAAAAGGTAAGAACCCTCGTTCTTACAAAGGGTGACAAGGCTAAGGCTGCTGAAGAAGCAGGCTCCGATTATGTAGGTGCAGAGGAACTCATCGCAAAGATCGCTAACGAAGGTTGGATTGATTACGATGTAGTTATCGCTACTCCCGACATGATGGGTCAGGTAGGTCGTCTCGGTAAGGTTCTCGGACCTCGCGGACTTATGCCTACTCCTAAGGCTGGTACCGTTACTCCTGACGTTGCTAAGGCTGTTACTGAGGCAAAGGCAGGTAAGATTGAGTACCGTCTTGACAAGACTAACATTATCCACTGCCCTGTAGGAAAGGCTTCCTTCGGCAAGGATAAGCTTGTTGAGAATATCGATACCCTTATGACCGCTATTGCAAAGGCAAAGCCTGCCGCTGCAAAGGGTCAGTATATCAAGTCTTGCGTAATTGCTACAACCATGGGCCCCGGCATCAAGGTTGCTACATCCAAGTACGGAAATTAAGAGAAATTTTAATTTAACTTGATTAAAATTATTGTTGACAAAACACGCAACTCGTGTTATTATGTCATAGCCGAAGACAGTAGGTCGCGTTTCGCGATAAGTTTTAACGCCTACCGAGGTTCTAAACAAACTGTTATTTAGTATGTTTATGCCTGTCCTCTATTGTCTTCGGGGGACAGGTTTTATTATTTTGGAAAAGCAGAGTCTTTTCCGCAAATTTTCGGAGGTGAAAATTATGCCGACCGCAAAGGTCCTTGAAGCTAAGCAGGCAATCGTTGCCGAGCTTTCTGACAAGCTTTCAAATTCCGTTGCCGGAGTTGTTGTTGACTATTCCGGTACCTCCGTTGCCGACGATACCGTTCTCCGTAAGGAGCTTCGTGAGGCAGGAGTTGATTACTCTGTAATCAAGAACACACTTATCAAGCGCGCTATTGCAGGTACCGAGCTCGAAGGAATGTCTTCCGTTCTCGAAGGTACAACCGCAATTGCAATCTCTAAGGACGACCATGTTGCAGCTGCTAGAATTCTTAAGAAGTTCGCAGACTCTCACGAGAATTTCAAGATCAAGGCTGGTTACCTCGATGGTAAGGCTATTGATGTAGAAATGGTTGAGTCTCTCGCAAAGCTTCCCACAAGAGACGTTCTTCTCGCAACCGTTCTTGGTGCATTCCAGGCACCTATGGCAGCATTTGCTCGTGCCGTACAGGCTATCGTTGATAAAGACGGCGAAGCTGCAGCTGAATAATCAGCAACAAAATTAATTCAAAAACTAAACTATTAAAAATTATTGGAGGAAATTACAATGGCATCTGAGAAAGTAACAGCTATCATTGAAGAACTTAAGGTTCTTACCGTTCTTGAGCTTTCTGAGCTCGTAAAGGCAGTAGAAGAGGAGTTTGGCGTATCTGCAGCAGCAGCTGTAGCAGTAGCAGCTCCCGTAGCAGGCGGCGCAGCAGCAGCTGAGGAGAAGACTGAGTTTGACGTAATTCTCGCAAACGCTGGCGCAGAAAAGATTAAGGTTATTAAGGCAGTTCGTGAGGTCACAGGTCTCGGACTTGCTGAGGCTAAGGCTCTCGTTGACGGCGCTCCCAAGACTCTTAACGAAGCAGTAGCTAAGAAAGAAGCTGAAGCTATGAAGGCTAAGCTTGAAGAGGTTGGCGCTTCTGTTGAGCTTAAATAATTAAGACTCAAATTATCTTTTAAGAGACTCGTTATACACGGGTCTCTTTTTTATTTTATATTTTCGCGAGCAGATAGTACAAAGCTAATAAAACCAAACAAAAATATGCTAAATATCTATAATTTAAACCGCTTTTTTATTGCATTTGTGATAGCGCTATGTTATAATTTAGCCGAATATATATGCTTCTAAAGGATGGTATAATATGAAATATACTCTCATAAAAAATGCAAATATTGTGCTTGAAACCGGAATAATTTATGACGGCGAGCTTCTTGTTTGCGATAATATAATTAAAGATTACGGCAGAAAGGGTGAAATTGCTCTTCCTGATAATTATGAGATAATTGACGGTAACGGCAAGTATGTCGGTCCGGGTTTTGTTGATATTCATGTTCACGACGGCGGAGATTATTCAACAAGCTTTGATACCGTAAAGGCAGCTGAATTTCATCTTAAGCATGGCACGACTTCTTTGCTTGCGACACCTTTTTATTCAATGAATTTCGATACAATGGTAGCTGCAGTAAAGTCGCTCGTTGAAAACATAGATAAGGCACCTACTGTCAAGGGAATTTACTTTGAGGGTCCCTATATGAATCCGAATTACGGCGCAAACGCGGTTAAAAATCCTTGGAGACATGGTGTTGTAGCCGATGAGTATAAAACTTTTGTCGATTTGGCGGGAAGACTTGCTACAGTTTGGGCGATAGCTCCTGAAATTCCTAATGTTGATGAATTTATGGAGTATTGCCGAAAGGTAAACCCAAATACTATTTTTGCAATAGGTCATACAGAGGCAACACCTGACGAGATTCGCGCGCTTTCTCGTTTTAGTCCCAGAATTCAGACGCATACAATGTGTGCAACGGGCAGAAAAACCGGCAGAGGCAAGGGAACCCGCAATTACGGTCCCGATGAATATTGTTGGCAGAATAACGATATTTACTGCGAGCTGATAAGCGACTCCTATTGTCTCCATGTAAGCTCGGATATGCAGCAACTACTCATTCATACAAAGGGTGTGGATAGGGTCGTTCTCATAACAGACCATTGTATAGATGTTGGAGAAACTCCCGCAAAATATGCTCACATTACCGACCTCAGTTTTGATCCCAACGGCGGTCTTTCGGGTAGCCGACTCACTATGAATCAGGCGGCTCTCAACATTATGAGAAGTACTAGTTGCGGAATCTGTGAGGCTTTCATAATGGCTTCGACCACACCTGCAAAAGCTATCGGAATGGGACACGAATTCGGCAGTATTGAACGCGGAAAGCTTGCAGATCTTGTATTTGTTGATGATAAATTCAATGTGGATAAGGTTATGTTGCAGGGTGAAATTTGTAAGTTATAAAGGGTGATTAAATTGAGCTTAAAAGTTGGTTTTGCTAAAACTAATATTGATCCACCGCTTGGAATCGGAATACGTGGTTATTACATACCGAGATATGCAAAGGGTTTTCTCGACAGCCTTTATGTCAGAGCGATTGCTGTGGCGAATGAAGATAAAACCGCACTTATTCTAAATGTTGACTTTTGCGGTATTGATAACGATTTGGTTGCGACCTGCCACCGTCTTATTAAAGAAGAAACGGGGATTGCCGAGGATAATATCTTTATGGGTGCTACCCATACACA
The DNA here is from genome assembly GCA_045654425.1 of Acutalibacteraceae bacterium. GTDB lineage: Bacteria > Bacillota > Clostridia > Oscillospirales > Acutalibacteraceae > SFWF01. The sequence continues at coordinate 2,279 of JAZONJ010000094.1, read as the reverse complement.
TACAGGTCCGATGACCTCTGAGGTTGGCTCTCCATTTCCTGTGGATGCAGAAATGCTTAAAGAGTATGCGCAGTTTTTTGTCAGTAGAGTGCTGGATGCTGTGAAGCTTGCCCTTGCTGATTTAAAACCTGCAAAAATGGGTTTTGCTGTAGGAAACGCTCCCGAGAGAATTGCTTATATCCGTAGGTACAGAATGAAGGACGGTTCTACCTTTACCTGCCCGCCCATCAACGACCCGAATATTGTAGGACCTATCGGCGAGCTTGATCAGAGAATAAATGTCCTTCGTTTTGCAAGAGAAGATGCTCGCGACGTGGTAATCGTAAACTATGGAATTCATGCCGATACCGTAAACGGAGATATGATTTCTGCCGATTTTCCGCATTGGCTCTCAAAAACCGTAAGAGATACTCTTGATGCAGATTGCATATTTATCCCCGGTGCTCAGGGCGACGTCGGTTCGACTAACGTTCATCCTTCAGGTGGAGATATGAACGATACCGAAATCAGCTTTGATAATGAGATGAAAAGCTACGGTATGGCACGTTTTGTAGGTCGTGCAATCGCCGGTACTGTGCTTCAGGTATTTGACAAGGTCGAGTTTACCGATGATGACAGAATCGAAATTGTGCATAAGACGGTAACTGTTCCTGCCAACAACCCGAAGCCCGAAGAGATACCGCTTGCACGTAAATATAAGGAGCTTCACGATGCAGGCAAGGATGACGAGATTCCTTTCACAGGTATGCAGCTTACAACCGAGGTGGCAGATGCTTACCGCAAGTGCCGTTTAGAGCACGGACCATTTGAGTTCAATCTTCCGATGATGGGACTGAAAATCGGACCGGTAGCTTTTGTGGGAATGCCCGGTGAGCCCTTTACCGAGATAGGAGTTAAAATTAAAGATACTGAAGGCTTTTCGATGATTATGCCTACTGCTCTCACAAATGGTTCTTACGGTTACTTCCCTGCAAAGAGCGCTTTTGACGAGGGTGGTTATGAGGCAAGAACTTCAAACTATACTCCTGTTATCTGTGAAGAAATAGTTAAATGCGGCAAGGAAATTCTCGCCGAATTTAAGGAGATGTAACTATGAATAAACTAAATGTAGGTTTTTCAAAAGTTAATATAAATCCTCCTCTTGGAATAAGCGTAGCAGGATATTATATTCCTCGCTTTGCAAAGGGATTTTTAGACGATACTAACATTAGCGGCGTGGCTTTCGAGTGCGACGGTAAGAAGATACTTGTTATGAGCATCGATGTTTGTCTTGTCAAAACTTCACTTGCGAAGATTTGTGCTGAAAAAATCGAAGCTGCAACAGGTGTGCCGAAGGAAAACGTTTTCATTACCGCAACCCATAGCCATACTGCCGCAGATCTCTACTCTACACTCAACGGAGAAAAGAACGAGATTATTGATAATTATACAAGTTTTGTAACCGCACGTATGGTTGACGCTGCAGTACTTGCTCTTGCAGACCTGAAGCCTGCAAAAATGGGCTTTGCAACGGGATGGGCGCCTGAAAGAGTTGCATATATTCGTCGTTATCGAATGAAGGACGGTTCAACCTTTACCTGTCCCCCAATTAACGATCCCGATATTGTAGGACCTATCGGCGAGCTTGACCAGAGAGTTCACGTGCTTCGTTTTACAAGAGAGGGCGCAGAGGATGTCGTTATAGTAAATTACGGTGTTCATGCAGATACTGTTAATGGTGAGATGATTTCTGCTGACTGGCCGCACTGGATGTACAAAACACTGGACCTTGCTCTTGACGGGGTAAAATGTATCTTTATTGCAGGTGCACAAGGAGACGTCGGTTCAACAAACGTTCATCCGTCAGGCGGTGACATGAACGATACCGAAATCAGCTTTGATAACGAGATGAAGAGCCCGGGAATGGCACGCTTTGTCGGTAGAGCTCTTGCGGGTACTGTTCTTCAGGTTTACGATAAGGTACAGTATGTTGATGTTGATTCTATCGATATGATAGAGAAGACTGTTACCGTTCCTGCGAATGTACCTGACCCGGCTGATATGCCTCTTGCCAGAAAATATAAGGAGCTTCATGAACAGGGACGAGACGACGAGATTCCCTTTAAGGCAATGCAGTTGACTACTGTTGTTGCCGAGGCTCTTCGTATGTGTGACCTTGAGCACGGACCGTATGAGTTCAATCTCGGAATGTCGGGTATAAGACTCGGAAATGTTGCTCTTGTGGGTATCCCGGGCGAGCCTTTTACCGAGGTTGGCGTAAAGATAAAGGATACCGAGGG
>JAZONJ010000093.1:0-1580 GCA_045654425.1 Acutalibacteraceae bacterium | reverse complement strand
CAGGTTCTATGATTTGGGACTTTTATGAAGGCCCTAAGACACTCGGTATCGTTCCCGAGGATATGAGAGAACTTCGCATTCCTCAGCTTAAGAATGCGTCCGATTTTGCTAAGGTACTCGGCGTTGACGACGTAATCACTCACATGGGCTTTATTCCCGAAAACCCCAACGACCCCATCTTCCCCGGCTTCTGCGATGCAGTTCGCGATGTTGCTCTTCATTGCAAGGCTAACGGACAGAATCTTCTTTTCGAAACCGGTCAGGAAACTCCTGTTGCTATGCTCCGTTGCTTTGAAGAGGTCGGAACCGGCAACCTCTATGTAAACCTTGATACCGCAAACCTTATCCTTTACGGAAAGTCTAACCCCGTTGATGCTCTCGATGTATTCGGAAAGTATGTCCGCAATCTTCACGCTAAGGACGGCTTCTATCCCACTAACGGACACGAGCTTGGTCGCGAGTGCCGTCTTGGTGACGGAAAGGTTGATTTCAAGGGTGTTCTTACAAAGCTTCACGAGCTCGGCTTTGACCGTTATATCACAATCGAGCGTGAAATTTCGGGCGAACAGCAGGCAAAGGATATCGAATACGCTAAAAATTATCTTCAGAACATACTTGACGAAATCTACGCAAAATAAATTAACACTATTTCGCCCTCATCGGTCTGATGGGGGCATTTTTAAAGGAATATGATTATTATGACAAAATCTGAAATGGCACTCGAATTTCACAAAAAAGGCTTTAACTGCGCGCAGTCGGTTGCTCTACCCTTTGCCGAAGAGCTTGGTCTTAACCCCACCATTCTCTCAAAAAGTCTTGAAGGCTTTGGCGCGGGTATGGGCGGTTTTGAACTTACCTGCGGTGCATTATCCGCCGCGGTTTATCTTGCAGGCATTAAATTTGCCGACGGAAATCTTGACGCTCCATCATCAAAACGCAATACTTACGCCGTTTGCAAAGAACTCGGCAAAGAATTTAAAGCCGAGTGCGGTTCGGTTATATGCGGTGAAATCAAAGGCATTAACAGCGGTAAAACTCTTAAAAGTTGCAATGACTGTATACTTTGCGGAGTGAAACTTGTCGAAAATATGCTGAAAGAAAAATAAACTACTGACAAATTTGTCTTTTTGTGTTACAATATGTAAAATGTTATGTGGGGTGCTGATATGAACTTTTTAGAAGAAAGAATTGTAAAAGACGGTATTGTGAAAAAAGGTAATGTTCTCAAGGTTGACAGCTTTCTGAATCACCAGATGGATATTGACCTTATGCAGGAAATGGGCAGAGAATTTCACCGCCGTTTTTCTCATAAAAAAATTACAAAGGTTTTAACCATTGAGGCTTCGGGAATCGGAATCGCTTGCTTTGTCGCAAAGGAATTCGGCGTTCCTATGGTATTCGCTAAAAAATCCAAGTCAATCAACATTGACGGCGATATGTATATGGCTGAGGTTGAGTCCTTTACCCACAAAAATAAAAATCAGGTTATCGTTTCAAAAAGATTTCTCTCTGCCGATGACCACGTGCTTATAATTGACGATTTTCTTGCCAACGGCTGCGCTCTTCAGGGACTTATAAAT
>JAZONJ010000092.1:0-3473 GCA_045654425.1 Acutalibacteraceae bacterium | reverse complement strand
TGACCATACTCCTCTTCGGTCACACCTGTTGACCAAAGAAGCTCACCCGACGCTGCATCATTTATGTTAAGACGGTTCTCAGCAGGGTCGTAAACCAGCGAAAGCGAAGAATTTCTTGCAAGCTCGGTCGGAGCATCGTACTCTACAACCGAAGCGTTTTTATTTTTATCCTCGCCTGCAACGAAAAGATTATCTGCAACGGTATCAGAAGTACAGCCGCAAAGAGCAAATATTAACATTGTAGCAAGAAATGCGGCTAAAAACTTTTTTACCGTCACTGAAAATCCCTCCTAAAATAAAGATTGGTTTTTGATTTCGAGAGCAACTTCCTTTACAAAAAGGAATGCCTGATAGGTGAATACGAAGAGCAGTAAAATTACCGCCCAGATAAGTAAGGTTGCAACTATTCCGATAAAAGCAACCCCAAGTCCCTTTAAAAATCCGTAATCGTTAAGCCTGATAAAGCTCATAAAATTGAGAATTACTATCCATATAACAACAATTACGCGAAGAGCCGAATAAAGACCGGCTGTATCGGTTGATAACAGATAAGAAAGAGCGATGAGAATAGGTGTGCTAACAATATACGGAACAAGCGTATAAACAGCGCCCGTAAAAGATTCGGCAAGCTTTGCCTCTCCGCTCATAAGGGTCGTCGTTGAATAGGAACCGATAACCCAAGAGAAAAGCGGAACGAAGATTATCGCCAGAAGGAGTAATATATTGGACTCCTCAGGCAAATTGGGGTTTAGCGAAAAGGATGTCAGATATACATCTGCAATCTGGCAAAGAACTGTCAGTATACAGATTACTGCCATAGTAATATAAGGTGTCTTTTCGCGGTCCCTTTTAATAAGATCAAAACAGTCTAGCGGATGAACTAATATTTGAGCGCACATTTTAAGAGATTTCATATTAATCATCCTCGCTTTCTATATGGAAAAGCTGTCTATTCCATTTGTCCGCAAGTTTTTTGAAGCGGGAAAGTCCAAAGAACAATAGGAATATTCCTGCAATTACCGAAACGGCAACAATAGCAAAATTTCTTGTAAAGCTTTCGTGGAGCATCTCTCCGTATGCCTCTCCGTGCTTTTCCTGATTTCCCGAAAGTTTATAATGCTCCATCGAAGCCTTATAATCCTTTTGTTTAAAGGAAATCGCACCGAGCATATCATGAGCCAACGGATATCCTGCATTAAGTCTTACAATCTCTTTCCAAGCGGTCTCTGCCTTATCATACTCTCCGTTTTCAAAGAGGGTAATTGCATCAAGCACCTCTGCCATAAACTCGGTCGGGCTGAAAACCTGAATCTCTCCCCTGTCCGAGTCTAGAACGAAGGCTCTGCCGAGTGAATCGATATCAATTGATGCGGGCATTGAGAAATAACCTTCGGTTGTTCCCTCTCCGCCGAAAACAGAAATCGAATTTCCGCGACGGTCATACTGATAAATCTTTCGTGAATTGGTTTCGGTCACAAAAATTATTCCGTTTTTGTCAACCGCTATATCATTATATATAGGTGCAACGAGAACATTGCTCTTATTGAAAACATATTCTCCGTAGAACTTTTCTTCGTAAATATTCTCGCCGACGCTTGTAATCTTTTTAATCTGAGATGTCTTGTCGTTTGCAGACGCATAAACGATTCCGTCATCCCCGAGGGTGAAGTTGTTATATGCTGAGGGCTGTACCTTTGTCAACTTTTTCTTCTGAATATCTGACGCGAATATATTCACAAGCATATTTGTAAGCGAGAAAGGAACCTTTGCCGAGCCGAGATAACCCATAAAGACATTATCCTGAGTAATTGTCATAAATTCCTTACCCATTACTACATATATAAGTCCGTTATCACAAACCATAATTTTTGTCGGTTCATAGGTTATATCGTCGCTGAGAAGGTCGCTTTCAGGTCTCGGAAACTCTTTAATAAGAGTACCGTCAGAAGCCATCTTCACAAGTCTTCTGTTTCCTGTATCGGCAACATAAATATCGCCTTTTTTATCGGCAAAAACGCCTTTTGGATTGTTGAATCCGCCGCCGGCTTCATTATTATAAACCGCAAGAAGTTTTCCGTTTATATCGGTTTTAACAATTCGGTTATTGCCTGTATCGGCAATATAAATTGTATCGTCTCCCGCAATATAAAGGTCCTCAGCTGATGACAGTCTCAAGGATTCAAATGTGCCGTCAATCAAAAAGTCAAACGCATATGATTTCGGAATTGTTGTCTGCTCGGTATCTTCACCGAGCATATAAGAATAATCTACGCCTTCATTCAGCGCTGAAACGGGAGATGCCGAAACAAGAACACATATTAATAATGTAAGTATCATAGAAAACAGTCTGACTGCTTTTTTCATATTTGACATCTCCTTTCTGAAATTTATCCCTTTATGCCCGAATAAGCCATTGAATCAACAACATTCTTCTGCATAAATACATATATTAAAATTGTGGGAAGTATTGTTATAAAGGTGGCAGCTCCTGTTGCGCCGGCTCTTGCTATTGAGTTGCCTGAAGAAATAAGCTGCATCGCAAGAGGAAGGGTTTTGAGTGCCTGATTCTGTGTGAAAATAAGGGGTGTAAAGAAGTCGTTCCAGTTTGAAACGAATGAAAATACGATAAGGGTCGCAATGACCGGCTTCAAAAACGGAATAACGATTTTGAAGAAGATTGAAATCTCACTTGCACCGTCAATCCGCGCCGCTTCTAAGTACGAATCGGGCAACTGCTGCATAAACTGCCGCACAAGGAAAAGATTATATGCTACGGCAATCTTGGGGATTATAAGTGCCCAATAAGAGTCGACCATACCGAGACCGTTTACAATAAGGTAGTTCGGTATCTGAATAACATAGGGTGAGAACATAAGTCCCATAAGTATAAGGTCAAAAATGAAGTTTCCGAAAGGAACCTTATGCTTTACGAGTCCGTATGCCGCCATCGTTGAGAAAATTACAATGAATAAAACAACGACAATGGTAACGAAAACGCTGTTAAAAACATATCTCGTAAAGGGTACGTCAAGACCGTCGAGCACTATAAATAAATCTTTAAAGTTTTTAAAGGTCGGCTGTTCAACAAAGAATCTCGGTGGAAAATAGAAAAGCTCGTTTAAAGGCTTGAATGCGGTAGATACAACATAAATAAGCGGTAACGCGGTAAATGCTGCCAAAAGACAAAGCATCAGAAAACCGAAGCTTTTTCCAAACGATATACGGCTGATACTCGAGCCGATTTTAATTTTTAAGCCTTTTTCAACCGACATTTTTCTCAGTCCTTTCTTGTCAGCCTAATTTGTTTTTATAATTATTCTTTACTTAACAATTTCATTGCAAGCTGTCCTATTCCGAATGTAAATACGAATAAAACAACCGAGATTGCCGAAGCATATCCCATTTCAAAACGCACGAATGCGTAGTCGTAAAGGTGGGCAACGATTGTATGACCTGCGTAATCGGGGCTCGGT
>JAZONJ010000091.1:0-5658 GCA_045654425.1 Acutalibacteraceae bacterium | reverse complement strand
AGTCTCTTCTAAAAGCGCAATATCTTTCGGGCTCTTGTATTTTGGCGGAATGGTCAATACCGATATAATCAACGAATCGGTTATAAAGCCTCTGATTCAACTTTCAGAAGATTCTTTGGAAAACAGAACGGGATTTATTTCTGAAAGGGTTCTTTTTTCATCCGATGTTAAAATCAACGACAAGACCGATGAGATTATCCGCTCTATGTTGTACGGCGATGCCGTTTTGCTTGTAGACGGATGCGACAAGGCTCTTACAATCAATACAAAAGGCTTCAGGTCAAGGGGAATCAGCGAGCCTGAAAATGAAAAAATACTTGAGGGACCGCGTGAGGGTTTTGATGAGGTAGCCCTTCTTAATGTTGCAATGATTAGAAGAAAGCTCCTGACACCTGACCTTTCGGTTGAAATGATGAGAATCGGCAGACGGACCGACACCTATGTATTTATATGCTATTTGTCAAGTCTGACAGATGAAAAGATATTGAGAGAGTTAAAAAGCAGACTCGAAAAAATCGATATAGACGGAGTGCTCGACACCAATTATATAAACGAGCATATAAGAGATTCGGGCGGTTCGTTTTTTAAAACAACGGGTACGACTGAACGACCCGATATAGTAGCGGCAAATCTTCTTGAGGGAAGAATTGCCCTTGTAGTTGATGGCACCCCCGTTGTACTCACTTTGCCTTATCTTTTTTCCGAGAACTTTCAATCGGATGTGGATTATTATACAAATTATAAAATGGCGTCTGTATCAAGACTGCTTCGAATAATATGTTTCGTTCTCAGTATAACTTTCCCCGGTCTTTACCTATCACTTGTTACCTTTCATTCGGGTCTTTTGCCGTCAGCCTTTGCGCTGTCGGTTGCAGAATCGCGAATAGGGGTTCCTTTTTCGCCGATTGCCGAGTGTGTTTCTCTTGTGATAGTTTTTGAAATACTGAAGGAAGCAGGACTCAGAATGCCGCAGAGTGTCGGTCACGCTCTCAGTATTGTCGGAGGGCTTGTCGTAGGACAGGCGGCGGTTGAGGCAAAGCTTGTCAGCGCTCCTCTTCTTATAGCGGTAGCGCTCAGCGGGATTGCGGGGCTTATGGTGCCGAGGCTCAGAACGGCGGTGTTTTTCTGTCGGATTATAATAACTCTTTTAGCGGCGGTGCTCGGACTTTACGGCGTGCTTTCGGGGCTTATAATCATTTTGCACCACATAGTTTCGCTACATTCCTTTGGAGTGGAGTATACTCCGAGTCTTGACAGAATTACAAAAGAAACCACGAAAGATACGGTGAGGCGGGTATCATGGCAAGATATGATAACGAGACCGATTATTCAAAGAAAAAACAGAAAGAGGCAGATATGATGAAAAGAATAATGAAAATTTCAGTAATTTTTATTTCCCTCATTGTGCTTTTTAGCGGTTGCAAAGGTATGGGGGAGGAAACAAAACCCAACGATAAAAGGTTCGTATCAGCATTAGGTTTTGACGAAGAAAACGGTGAGATAATAGCATCGGTAGAAACGGTGGAAGCGGTCGGAGAGGGAAAGGTTAATCCTTATATACTGAAAAACAGAGGGAAAAACGTAGCTTCTATTTTGGCAGAAATTGAAGCCGAAAGTTCCAGAGAGCTTTCTTTTTCACATGCCGAAGTGGTGGTCTTGGGAGAAGAAGTTTCAAAAAACAATGTAAAGCAAATACTGGATTTTTTCGTAACGGATGAGAAGATACCTCTTTCTGCGAGACTTCTGTCTGCAGATGATGCCGAAGACCTTCTAAAATTTAAAAAAGGAGACGGCAACGCTTCGGGCTATGAGATTTCTGATATGATAAAAAAGCTCGGAGAAAAAACGGGGCTTGGTGCTCATTCGACCCTTTATGAAATAAAGACGGCGGCTATGCAAAAGGTTAATATATACGCGCTCCCAATTCTCGAAGCAGACGACAATCAACTCGAATTTGACGGTATGAGGGTCTATGTTGATAATGAAGCTTCTGCAGAGCTTGATTATGATAAGAGTCTCGTTTATACGGTAATAAGAAATATATTTGACGGCGGAGAAATATACAGTGATAATGGAGTTTATAGCGTAAACTCGGCTGCGGCGGATATTAAAGCTGATTTTTCTTCGGATAAACTTAAAATTGATATTACGGTAAAACTGAATCCTGAAAGTGATGAGCTAGTACGTATAATTAAAGAAAGTCTTACCGACGCTGACCAAGATTATTTCGGTATTTCTGCGGCTATTGCCGAGAAGTATCCTGAGATTTGGAAAGAGATAGAATCATCGTATCAAAGGTATTTTAAAAATGCCGAAATCAATATAAGAAAGGGGTAAACGCATGAGAAAAAGCATCAGCGGAGGGCTAGTGGGACTTACGGCGCTATCGGTGGTCGGGAATATAACCATAAGCTTACCGCTCACATATAACGACGGTTCGGATATTATAAGCGTTCTGATTTCGTCGGCTTTTTCTTTTTTGCTTATTATATTTTTCTATCCCGTAGTGTCGAATTTTTTTAGTTCGGATGCTTTCTCTTCTAAAAAATCTCTACGCATATTGAAAATACCTGTTCTCGTATTTTTTCAGGCAGTTCTTATACTAATCGCGATTATAACCCTTTGCGACTTTTCACTTTTTACAAGCAGGACGGTATTGCCTGAGGTGAATCAGGGGTTTATATTCGTTGTTTTAGCCGTTGTGGGTTTCATATTAGGTATGGGCAAAATGTCTGCCTTATCCAAAACGGCGACAGTATCACTTTTAGCGATAATGGTTCTGTCCGCGGTTATATTTGCTTTTTCAGTTCCCGATATGAGTTTAAAATATATAAAACCGCGTGAGAGTTTCGATATATTTTCCGCTATAAAAACGTCCCTATCGTTTTTTCTCTCATCATTTGCACAGGGCTTTGTGTTGGTTTCGATTATCGGTGGCAAAGCATCCGATAAACGAAGCGTTATAATAGGCTCAGCGGTAGGTGGGGTCATTATTTTACTTGCTGTTTTAAATACTCTACTCGTATTTGGCGGAGAATTTTCGGGCGAACTTCCTTATCCTTATATTTCGGCTGTGAAAACTGTCGGCGAAAGGGATGTTTTTTCAGGAATGGAAGGATTTTTATATGTAACGGTATTCCTTTCTTGTATTATAAAAATCGCACTATCTGTTTTCGGAGTAAAGTTGCTTGGCGTGGAAATTTCTAAACTGAAAAATTTTTAATATTTTTTTATTTTCTATTGAAATGCCCCTCGAAATGTGGTAATATTATCATATAATTTGTAACAGTTGGTGCGCTAATTTGTGCAAATTGACAAAAATCGACTGTAAATTCGTATATAATAATTAAAAATACGGATTTTAGTATTTATGGAAGGGGAGTTTCATTTGAAACAGTACACAGCTAAACAAATCAGAAATGTCGTCTTTGCGGGACACGCTTCCGCAGGAAAAACCTCTCTTATTGAGGCTGCCTACTATCTTACAGGTAAGTCAGACAGACTCGGAACAATTGCCGAAGGCAATACTGTCTGCGACTTTGACCCCGAAGAGATACGCAGAAAATCAAGTATTTCAGCAGCTATCGTTCCTTGTGAATGGAAGGACGTTAAAATAAATGCAATTGATACTCCCGGTCAGTTTGACTTCGCGGGCGGTGTCAGTGAAGGTGTACGTGCCGCAGGTTCGGCAGTTATCGTAATTTCAGGTAAGAGCGGTGTTTCGGTCGGTGCTGAAAAGGCTTTCGATGCGGCTTCAAAGAAGGGCATTGCAAAGATGTTCTTTATCAATAAGATTGACCACGCTCACGCTGATTTCTATAAGGTTTTTGAGGATCTTAAGGCTACCTTCGGTCCTATGGTATGTCCTATCGTTGTTCCCTTCGTTGAGGAACACGAGGTAAAGTGCTACATAAATCTTATTCAGAACCGTGCTTATGCTTATAAAGACGGAAAAGCAACCGAGGTTCCGATTCCTGATATGGCTCACCGTCTTGACGGACTTCGTACCGCTATGAACGAAGCAGTTGCAGAGACAAGCGAAGAACTTATGGAAAAATATTTCTCGGGCGAAGAATTTACTCCCGACGAGCTTATCATGGGCATTGCGACAGGTGTTCGCCGCGGTGAAATCGCTCCCGTTTTCTGTGGCTCTGCTGCAGAGCTTCACGCTATTGACCAGCTTCTTAACGGACTTATCTGGCTTGCTCCTTGGGCAGAGACTGTTGCAGGTGAGACAGGCGTTGATAACGATGGAAACGATGTTCATCTTACCGTTAACGAGGACGCTCAGACAGTTGCTACCGTTTTCAAGACCGTTGTTGACCCATTTGTCGGAAAACTTCTCTATTTCAAGGTTGTAAGCGGTAAGGTTACTCCCGATATGTCACTTCTCAATATGAGAACAGGTACTCAGGAAAAAATCGGTAAGCTTTACCATGTATGCGGAAAGAAACAGATTGAAACATCCTGTGTTCCCGCAGGTGATATCGGTGCCGTTGCAAAACTTAACGTTACAGGAACGGGCGATACACTTTGCTCACCTCTACGTCCGATAACACTTCCCGGTGTTAATTTTGAAAATCCCTGCTACAAGATGGCAGTAAAACCCAAAGTAAAGGGCGAGGAAGAAAAGGTTGCATCAGGACTTTATAAGCTTGCAGAAGAAGATCCGACCGTTTCTTATTATTTAAACGACGCCACAGGCGAAATGATACTTGCAGGTCTCGGCGAGCAGCATCTGGAAACAGTTGCAGCAAAACTGAAGAGCAAGTTCGGTGTTGAGATTCAGTTCTCTGCTCCGAAGGTTGCTTATCGTGAGACCATTCGCAAAAAGGCAAAGGTTCAGGGACGTCATAAGAAGCAGTCGGGCGGACATGGTCAGTTCGGTGATGTTTGGATTGAGTTCGAGCCGTGCGATTCTGAGGAGCTCGTATTTGCTGAGACAATTTTCGGCGGTTCTGTTCCTAAGAACTATTTCCCCGCTGTTGAAAAGGGACTTCAGGAGTCTGCCCGTCAGGGTGTTCTTGCCGGATACCCGATGGTTGGTGTAAAGGCTACCCTTACCGATGGTTCTTACCATCCTGTTGACTCGTCTGAACTTGCATTCAAGACGGCTGCATCTCTTGCTTATAAAGCAGGTATTCCCGAGGCAAATCCTGTTCTCTTAGAGCCTGTTGTTACAGTTACGGCTAAGGTTCCGACCGATAATGCGGGCGATATTATGGGCGACTTCAATAAGCGTCGCGGTCGTGTTCTCGGAATGGATCCCGAAGGCAAGAAGCTTATGATAATTACCGCTGAGGTTCCTGAGAGTGAGCTTGCCGATTTCCCGACCGTTCTTCGTTCGGTAACTCGCGGTGTCGGTTCATTTGAAACTGAATTTGCAAGGTATGAAGAGGTTCCTTCTTCTATTGCACAGAAAATAATTGCAGATTCAAAGGCTGAATAAAAATTTTGAGCCACTCTTTTCGAAGAGTGGCTCATAGAATGTTAACTATATTTGTCGAAAAAGGAAGATTCATAAAAAATGAGTGAATCAAAACTTAAAATTTTAGAAATTGACCCTTATCTTTTACCTTTTGAAAAGGATTTAAAACTCAGGGAAGAGCTCTATCTTGCAAAGAGGGAAGAGCTTGTCGGCAAACGCGGAAGTCTTAT
>JAZONJ010000090.1:0-2685 GCA_045654425.1 Acutalibacteraceae bacterium | reverse complement strand
GGAATTACGATATTCGGCTTGCAGAGAATCTGCCAGAATACCTTCGTAGCTCTCGGTCAGGCAAAGGTATCCCTGTTTATAGCCCTCTTGCGTAAGATTATACTTCTAATCCCCTTGGCGTACCTACTCCCCACGTTTATGGGCGTTTCGGGCGTCTACGCCGCAGAGGCGATAGCAGACGCCATCGCAGCTATTCTATGCACAACTATATTTGTATTCACATTTCCAAAGATACTTAAAAGGGTTGATAATATAGAATTAACAGATTGAAACTTGACACGGCAAAAGGAATATGCTAACATAAAATAAAGAAATATATAACAAAGGAGGAAAAGAATATGAAAAACACATTACTAAAAAGGGCGCTTTCGTTAATCACAGCGTGTACTGTTATTTTCTCGCTTTCTGCATGTGCCGCCACGGTAAAAGATGGCGGTAACAATAGCGCTGACAAAGGAATGTCAGCGGGAAACAATTATGCAGCGGGTAATTATTATGACGGTGCGTTAAGCGGCGAAGGATATACCGAAATCACCGAAAACAACTTCGTAAACACTCTGCAAAACCCAAACAGTTATTTCTCGATAGATGCAAATACTGCGTCTTATCCGAATCTTCGCAGTTTGATCAAAAACGGATACAGCATTCCTAAGGATGCGGTCAGAGTTGAAGAAATGCTCAATTATTTCAGTTATGACTACGATGCTCCGAATGACGGAGAAGTACTTTCTTTGACCTCTTCTGTTTTTGATACGCCTTATAACAAGGAAACAAAGCTTCTTACTATTGGTCTTGCGGCGCAAGAGGTAGAGTTTTCGGGTGTCAATAATAATCTTGTTTTCCTCATTGATGTCAGTGGATCGATGTATTCCGATGATAAGCTCCCGCTTGTGCAACAGGCGTTTATGATGCTCACGGAAAATCTTAATCCCGAGGACCGTGTATCTATTGTGACATATGCAAGCGGAGATTCTGTAGCGCTTGCAGGCGCTTTCGGTTATGAAAAGCAGAAGATTATGGCGGCAATAGAGGATCTTACAGCGGGCGGATCTACCGCAGGAAGTAAGGGAATCAACAAAGCTTACGCTCTCGCAGAACAATATTTTATCGAGGGCGGAAACAACCGTGTAATTCTTGCTACGGATGGAGATTTCAACGTAGGAGTATCTACTACATCAGGACTTGAAAATCTTATATCCGAGAAACGAAACAGCGGTATATATTTATCTGTTTTTGGATTTGGACGCGGAAACGTTCAGTCTGAAAAAATGGAAACTCTTGCGCTTAAAGGCAACGGAGCTTATAGCTATATAGACTCTGTGAATGAGGCTAAAAAAGCCTTAGTCGAGGGAATTGGCGGCAGCATGATTACGGTGGCAAAGGATGTTAAAGCCGGCATAACCTTTAATCCTGAGTATATTGAGTCATATAGACTTGTAGGATACGAAAACAAATTGCTTACAGAAGACGAGTTTAACGATTCAAATACAGATGCCGGCGAGCTTGGAAGCGGACACACGGTTACAGTGGTTTATGAAGTGAAAATGACAGGCAAGGATCTTCTTGAAGGAGAGAATCTTGCGGAAGTGAAAATAAAGTATAAACCTACCGAAAATGTTGGCGCAGATGCATTGACAGAGCAGGAGTTAACCCTCTCAGTAGGCACCGACAGTTATCACGCAGAAATGACGTCAACAGATGCGTTTGTTTCCTCTGTTGTGGAATTCGCTTTGATTTTGCGAGATTCCGAATATAAGGCAAACAGCGATTTGAATGCCTTGATTACCAGGCTTTCGGATATCAATCTTTCTGCAGATGAGTTTAAATCTGAGTTCAGAGAATTGGTGATTAAATACAGAGAAAATATAGAAAAAACAGATAAGCTAAATAGAAAAGCATAAAGGAATAAAAAAACGGCGGAGAAGTCACAAACGGCTTCTCCGCTATCTTTATAGTTATAAGATTTATAAATGTTAAGATATGTTCTTAAAATGCTTAGATTAAAAGGAGTACTAATCCCCAGGTATTCACCAAAGGTGAAGATACCCACAACCTACGCCTTGCAAGCAAGCTTTCAGATCTTCGGTTTGGGTATGCAGCATACCGCTTGCGGTATCTTGCCATGCGAGCAGAAGAAAGTTTGACAAAGATTGAGCGGTACGCCTATAATAAAGTGGGAGCGAGCGGCAATACTGGACTCCGTTGCAGATGCAACGGAACAGCAGTTCGAATCAATGCCTTAAGGAAACTAAACTAATAAGGTTTTAAAAGATGAATTTTCCTTTATCCTTCGCTGCAAATTTTCTTAAATATCATATATTTCTCAAAAATTTCAACTCGGCAAAAGAAAAATTCACTCTTTTGAAACTGCTACGCACCTTGTGGAGAATAAATTGTATGCAGATTTTGTTGAATTAAATCGCAGTAAAGTAACACTTTACAAGATTTAATACGGCGGAAGATGCTAAAATTTATCTCCACAAGGCTTTTTTGTTTAGCTTCCTTAAGGCACCGCAGCTCCAAAAAAACCAAAATCCCCGATCTTACGATCGGGGGTTTTCTGGAGCACAAAGCAGAGCACAAAGAAAAAACTAATACCCAGGTATTCACCGAAGGTGAAGATGTCGTCGCACATCGCTTACAAACAAGTTTGACGCGATATCGCGCGACATGCGAACTGGATCC
>JAZONJ010000089.1:0-3872 GCA_045654425.1 Acutalibacteraceae bacterium | reverse complement strand
GACTCTGCGGCGAACTGTAGCCGCAAGAACGGGTATATCCAGTTCAACACCCTTTTGGGTTGCGTTGTGGATGGTGTTGATAACGGCGGTTTTGAGTCCCGAGAAAGAAAAATCATAAATCGAGCCTTCAACTCGAGGCTTGGGTAGGGGGTATTTCTCGAAATCGGGTTCGGTTGCAATCTTATCAAGATTCACACCGCCCGGATATCCAAGTCCCATTGCACGAGCAGTTTTGTCAAAGCATTCTCCTGCGGCATCATCTCTTGTTCCGCCGACAATACTGAATTCGGTATAATCCTTCACTTCGGTCAAAATGCTGTTTCCACCCGATACCGTAAGGCAAAGAAACGGAGGCTTCAGTTCTTCGTTATCAATATAGTTTGCGGCAATATGAGAACGAAGATGATGAACAGGGATAAGGGGAATACCGAGAGATAAACTCAGTCCCTTTGCGAAGTTCACACCGACAAGGAGCGCCCCAATAAGACCGGGTGCGTAGGTGACAGCAATAGCATCAAGGTCGCTGTATGTAATGCTTGCTTGATTTAATGCTTCTTCTACCACAGCCGATATATTCTCACAGTGTCTGCGCGAAGCAATTTCGGGTACGACACCACCATATATTTTATGTTCTTCAACCTGCGTATTTATTACCGAGGATAAAACTTGTCTGCCGTCACAAACGGCGGCTGCCGTTTCATCGCAGGAGGATTCGATTGCAAGTATAAGCAATTTGTTACCTTCTTTTTGTCATTATAATTGCGTTTTCACGCGGATTTTCGTAAAAATTCGGTCTTTTACCATCGGATAAATATCCTGTTTTTGTATATAACTCAATGGCGGATAGGTTTGATTCTCTGACCTCGAGTGAAATAAAGGAAAGCGATAATTCGCGGGCAGTTTTGTCAAGCGTGTTGAGAAGGGCTTTACCAACGCCCTTTCTTCTGTGTGCAGAGCTGACAGCGATATTGGTTATATAACCCTCATCGAGCACCGTCTGCAATCCGACATAACCGATAATCTGAGCGTTTTCCTCGAAAACGAAAAAACGCACACCCGAAGCGGCAGATTCTAAAACAGCCTCAGCGCTCCAAGGGTCACGAAAACACTCTTTTTCGAGCTCGGCTATAGCCCTTTCATCACCTTTGCGGTATTCTCTTATCATATAATGTCGTCCTCAATAAACTCGTCAATACCCTCGATGATTTCATCGCGGCATTTTTTATATACTTCGATATCTGCGCCGTAAGGGTCGGAAATTCCGAGTACAAAAAGTTTCATTTTATCAATGCCGAGTCCTTCTAGAATGTCTGCATGAGAAGCGGACATGCAGATAAAAACAGAGGTTTCGTCTATATCGGCGAAGGTGAGTTGTTTTGAAGTATGAGCCGAAATATCAATTCCGAGTTCTTTCATAGCAAGAACCGAATTTTCTGAAACGGGAGAGCCGTCTGCGGCAAGACCGCGGCTTATAATGTCGAGGTCTTTTCTGTTTTTAGATTTAAGATAGCCCTCAGCCATCGGAGAACGGCAGGTGTTACCCGTGCATACAAATATAATTTTTTTCATCAGTCTTTAGCCTCGTACCAACTGTATCCGCTGTGAACATCGGCTGTAAGCTCAACCGACATTTTAGCCGCATTTTGCATTTCTTCCTTTAAAAGCTTGGATACGGTATCCTTAATGTTTTCTGCGCACTCAATAATCAGCTCATCGTGAACTTGAAGTATGAGACGGGCATCAAGATTTTCGCTACGCAGTCTTTTAAACACATTTACCATCGCTATTTTTATAATATCTGCGGCGGTGCCCTGAATGGGTGCGTTTCTGGCAACCCTTTCTCCAAAAGCGCGCATCATTCCGTTAGAAGAGGTTATCTCGGGAAGATAGCGTCTTCTTCCGAAAACGGTGGTTACATAACCGTTTTCTTTTGCATCTTCGATTGTTTTTTGCATAAAGCGGTCAACACCGCGGAAGGTAGCAAGGTAGTTTTCGATGTACTGTTTAGCTTCTTTGTTTGAAACACCGATATCCTTTGCAAGCGAGAATGCACCGATTCCGTAAACAATTCCGAAGTTAACGGCTTTAGCACGGCTTCTGAGTACAGGCGTTACCATATCTATGGGCAGACCGAAAACCTCTGCCGCAGTAGAGGTGTGGATATCTCTGCCCGAATTAAATGCTTCACACATCACCTTGTCGTTTGCCATATGTGCAAGAACGCGAAGCTCAATCTGACTGTAGTCGGCATCTATCAGGGTGTAACCCTCTTTGGCGATAAAGAATTTTCTAAAGATTCTGCCTTCCTCGGTTCTGACGGGGATATTCTGCAGATTCGGTTCAAGAGAACTGATTCGTCCTGTTCTTGTTTCGGTCTGATTGAAGGTTGAATGGATTCTTCCGTCCTCGGCTACTGCTGAAAGCAAAGAATCACAGTAGGTCGATTTAAGCTTAGCGAGAGTTCTGTATTGGAGCAGAAGAGCTACAGCAGGATGAGCATCGCGAAGCTCTTCAAGAACCTCTGCATTGGTTGAATATCCGCTTTTTGTTTTCTTTTTAGCGGGGAGTCCGAGCTTTTCGAAAAGCGCAACTCCAAGCTGTTTCGGGGAATTCAGGTTAAACTCATATCCGACAAGAGAGTGAATCTCTTTTTCAAGCGAACTGACTCGTTCTCCAAGTTCTTTTCCGTGAACTTCGAGCGCATCGGCATCGATAAGAACACCTGCAAGCTCCATATCTCCAAGCACGAAAGCAAGAGGCAACTCTATATCAGAAAGCATAAGAGCCTGTCCGGAGGCTAAAAGCTCCTTTTCAAGCAGGTCTGATACTACACTCAGCGTGAGGGCTGATTTCGCAGCGCTGTCACAGTCCGACTTGATGTTTGCGCCATATTCGGCAGAAAGTCGGTCGAGGTCATAAGAATTCGAAAGAGGATTGCAAAGGTAACCCGCAAGCATAGCGTCAAAGGTTACGTTTTTGATTTCAGCGCCGTTTATTTTGCAAAGCTTATAAAGATTTTTGGCATCATAAACTCTTTTTTCAATTGTTGCGTCTGCGAGCAAAGAAATTCCCTGCTCAAAAGAGAACTCTGCAAAGACTTCTTTATCTGATGCCGCAAAGCCTTCCTCGGTCTTGAGAATATCAATAGACCGTAGGTCTCTCATAAGAAACTCGCTTGCAGAAACGAGTTCTCCCGAAAAACAAGGCGCATCTTCGGTTTTGCTTACTGCGGCAGCAGGGTCGAGCCCCATTCTTTCCATTAGTTTGAAAAGCTCAAGCTCGGTCATTAAAGCGGCAACACCTGCAGTGTCACGCTCGCCTGTTTTATAAACCGCAGGGTCGGTATCAATGGGAGAAGTGCGACAGATTGTACCGAGCCAACGTGAAAAGAAAGCGTTTTCTTTACCAACTTCAAGTTTAGCCTTTACGCCCGCTTTTATATCAAGCTCGTCGAGATGTTCATAAATATAGTCGAGGTTTTCAAAATTTTTGATAAGCTCGGTTGCGGTTTTCTCTCCTATGCCCGCAACACCCGGAATATTATCCGAAGAGTCGCCCATAAGAGCTTTAAGGTCTATCATCTGCTCGGGGGTAAGACCGTACTTTTCATAAAGAGCTTCTTTATCATAATTGACAATTTCGGGTCCGCCCATTTTTGTTGTTGCAAGAACAACGCGAACATGGTCGCCGATTAGCTGAAGCGCATCACGGTCGCCTGTCGCAATAGCGCATTCAATTCCGTTCTTCTCGCACATTTCTGCAATAGTGCCGAGAATATCGTCGGCCTCATATCCGGGGCATTCGATAACCTTATAGCCCATAAGGGTAAGCCATTTTTTGAGAGGAGCAAACTGCTCGAGAAGTTCTCTCGG
>JAZONJ010000088.1:0-11188 GCA_045654425.1 Acutalibacteraceae bacterium | reverse complement strand
ACAATGTATGCCTACAAGATTTATATTCGAAAGATTTGCCGCTTCTTTTACAGCCTCTAAAGCTTCGCCGTTTTCAAGAGCAAAGCCAAACTTAGAATCAATCTGTCCCGTTCTGATGTAACTATGAGTATGAGCATCAATGCCGGGCTTTATTCTGAAAAGAATATCAGCTATAATCCCCTTTTCTGCCGCCAAACCATTCAGAAGATGAAGTTCGGTGACATTATCTACAACGACCCTTCCAATGCCATTGTCTAAAGCATAAGTCAGTTCATCGGCAGTTTTGTTGTTTCCGTGGAAATAAATATTTTTCGCATCAAAGCCTGCTGAAACAGCGGTATAAAGTTCGCCCGCCGAAACAACATCGGTACCCAAACCTTCACTTTTTACAAGACGGTACATTTCCTTACAGGAAAAAGCCTTGCTTGCGTAAAGCACCTGAAAATCTCCGTTATAATGCTTTTCAAAAGCATCCACATAGGCTTTGCAGTTTGCTCTTATATCATCCTCATCAAAGACATAAAGCGGTGTTCCGAACTCTTTAGCAAGTTCAACCGTATCTACACCGCCGAGGGTCAGATGTCCCTCTTTGTTTATGCCGTATCTATCGGTCAGCATTTTTACATTTCTCCTTCAATGATTGCTTTAAGTGTTTCTACACCTTCGCCATTTTGGGCAGAGAACGGAATTATCTCTACGCCTTCGCCATATACCCCAAGCTCTTCTACTATGCTTTCCATACGGGCGGCATATTCTCCACGGTTAAGTTTATCGCTTTTAGTTAGAACGACCGTATAAGGCATCTCCATCTGATACAGAAAATCAAGCATAGCTATATCGTGGTCACTGGGAGGATGACGCATATCTATAAGTGCGAATACCATTCTGATATCACGGTCAGATTTAAAATATCCTTCCATAAGGTCAGACCATCTGTCGCGCTCTGCAAAAGGCACCTTTGCATAGCCGTAACCGGGAAGGTCAACAATTCGAATAGAATCCGCTCTGTAAAAGTTAACAGTAACCGTCTTTCCGGGTTTTCCGCTGACACGCGCCAAGGCTTTGCGGTTAACAAGTTTATTTATAAGAGATGACTTTCCGACATTAGAACGACCCGAAAAGCAAAACTCAGGCAAATTTGATTCTTCAAGCTGAGATGCTGTGCCATAAGCTTTTTCAAAAAACACATTGTTAAAATTCATAAATATATCCTCTGGTAAATTTTTACTGACTTATCCGTCCTGTTTCATATTTTCCTACATGAGCAGGTATTACCTCAGGTAATTTTTCTTCGCATTTCTTATCACAAAGAGCTGCATCTATTACAGAACTGACATCGGTTACAGTAACAAAACGAACATTATCGGTTACGGCCTTATCAAGCTCTTCAAGATCGGGTTCATTAGCTTTCGGGATGAAAACAGTCTTAACACCTGCTCTGTATGCCGCCATGCTTTTCTCTTTAAGACCACCGATAGCAAGCACTCTGCCCTTGATAGTAACCTCACCTGTCATTGCAACATCTCTTTTAACAACTCGACCTGTAAGCGCCGATACAAGTGCTGTCGTGATAGCAACGCCTGCAGATGGTCCGTCTTTTGGAACCGCGCTCTCTGTTGCGTGAATATGAATATCCTTATCCTTATAAAAATCAGGATTTATGCCATATTTTTCAGCATTTGCGCGAACATAAGAAAGAGCGGATTTCGCAGATTCCTGCATAACCTCTCCGAGAGAACCTGTTAGTTCAAGCTTTCCGCTGCCCGAAAGTACAGCAACTTCAAGCTGCATTATCTCTCCGCCAACACTTGTCCATGCAAGCCCGTTGATAATTCCAACCTCATCTTTTTCGAGAATTTCTTCAGGCATATAACGCTTTTTGCCAAGCATTTCGCTTACTGTTCCTGAAGTAACCTTAACCTGCTTCTTCTCTCCCGATGCAATTAGTTTAGCCGATTTTCTGCAAATAGCAGCAACTGTACGTTCCAGCTTTCTGACACCTGCTTCTCTGGTGTAAAAATCTATAATATCATAGAGGGCTTCGTCGGTTATCTTTATCTGACGATTATTAAGTCCGTGATTTTTAATCTGTCGCTTGACCAAATGGTCCTTCGCAATATGGAATTTTTCTTCTCTTGTATAGCTTGTCAGAGAGATTATTTCCATTCTGTCTCGAAGCGGTTCGGGAATTGTAGCCTCGGTATTAGCTGTTGTAAGGAATACCGCATGACTGAGATCGAAGGGCATATCGACAAAATGGTCAACAAATGTGTTATTCTGTTCGCCATCAAGAACTTCAAGCAGAGCGGCTGATGGATCGCCCTTGTAATCGTGACCAAGCTTGTCTATCTCATCTAGAAGAATAAGAGGATCGGCAGAGCCCGCATCTTTAACTGCAGAAATAATCTTACCGGGCATTGCACCGATATAGGTTTTTCTGTGACCTCTTATCTCAGCCTCATCACTAATTCCGCCAAGAGATATTCTCGCAAAGCTTCTTCCCATACATTCAGCAATACTTCTTGCAATAGATGTTTTACCCACACCGGGAGGACCGACAAGGCAGATTATCTGACCCTTGATTTCAGGGGATAGAGCATAAACCGACAACATCTCAAGAATTCTTTCCTTAACCTTGTCCATTGCGTAAAAATCTCTGTCGAGAATTTTTGCAGCTTTATCAACCTTTACCTCTTTAGCAGTACGGCGGTTCCAAGGAAGCTGGAGACATAAATCAAGATAATTTCTGACAACTGTTGCTTCGTGAGAGCCTTGCGGCATTTTGTGAAGCTTCATTACTTCTTTAGCGAGTTTTTCCTTAACGGTATCGGATGCCGAAAGAGCGTCTATCTTTGAGAAATACTCCTCAACCTCATCCTCTTCGACATCGCCGTAAAGCTCATAATTAATCGCCTTTATCTGCTCACGAAGATAATATTCGCGCTGATTATCGTCAATCTGACTCTTTACCTGCTCACCGATTTTACGGTCAATATCAACAATCTGACTTTCTTTACGTATAAGTTCAATTATTTTTTTAGCGCGTTTTATCGGAGAAAGCTCGGACAAAAGCTCCTGTTTTTCAAAAAGCGGAAGAGGAATATTAAAAGCGATATAATCCGCCAAGTATCCCGGGTCATCGTTTTCAGCAACAGTCAGCGCAATATCCGGTGCAAGCTTTATGCCCTTTGAGGCGTAAAAATCAAACTCGCGACGAATTCGTCTGATAATAGACTCAACATAAACCGGTCTGTTATTAGACTCTTCGTCATAAAGTCTTTCAAGAGCAGCTATTGACACTCCGTTTTTGTCAACAATATCAAAATGTCTCGCACGATAAAGACCTTCAACAAGCACCTTAACACTATCATCAGGCATACGAAGCACCTGGCTTATACGCGCAACACAGCCAACCTCATACAGTCCGTCTGCAGAAGGCTCTTCATCCATAATATTTTTCTGAGTCACAAGGAAGATTTTTCTTCCGTTTTCCATAGCGTAATTGAGCGCCTTAACCGACTTCTTTCTACCAACCTCAAAATGAAGAGTTACTGACGGAAAGCAAGAAAGGCCTCTAAGCGCCAAAAGCGGTAAATATGTAAAATCCATTTCGTTCATCAACATTTTCTCCATAGAATTTTAATATTATATTATTTTAACACAAAATTCTTAACTATTCAACTAAAAACCGTTTGAAATTTAAGGCAAAATATTTAAAAATTTCGAAAACTTTTGTTGTATTAAAAAACAATATTTGGTATAATATTTATATATTATTATTTGAGGTGAATTTAATGTTCAAAAAATACGGACTTCCTGCGATTATAACGGTTATTATATCGGCAATTAATTTCTATATAACCTTGCCTGTAATCAACCTTAAATCTTCAAGTTTCTGGGGATTTTTGATTTTTGCCGTTATGGTTTACTTTGTTTCAATGGGTCTAATCAGTAAATCTATTCGTATTATAAATCTGCTCAAAGGAACATCGTCCGATAAGGTGGTATTTGATTTTAAAGGAAAAGTGGATTCCAATCGCAAAAAAATAATAAAAAGAGTTCTTTTAATCGTTGCGGTTGTTGCCATTGTTATTTTCGGCGCAATTTTTGCAACATCGGCTAAGGTTTTTAACGCTTCAAAATATCAACAGATGCTTACCGTTACCGAATCGAATTTCAACGAGGATATTGCAGAGATTCCCCTTTCTCAGATTCCTGTCGTTGACCGAAGCACCGCTGAAAGACTCGGAAGCCGTAAAATCGGAGAGGTTGTCGACCTCGTTTCTCAGTTTAATGTTTCAACCTATTACACCCAAATCAATTATAAAGACACCCCTGTCAGAGTATCTCCTCTGGAATATGCCGATATAATTAAATGGTTCACTAATAAAGACGGCGGTATCCCCTACTATGTTAAAATAGACATGGCGACTCAGGACACCGAGCTTGTTAAACTTACAGACGGAATGAAATACGCTCCCTGCGAATATTTTTCACGTGACCTTATGCGTCATGTAAGATTCACCTATCCTACGCAGATGGTTGATTCCGTATCGTTTGAAATTGATGAAAACGGTGCGCCTTACTGGATAGTATCCTGCTATGATTACACCATCGGCATTCTCGGTGGTTACGACATCACAGCTATTATTACAGTTAACGCTGTAGACGGTACAATGAACTACTATGACGTTAATAACATTCCTCAATGGATAGACTGTGTTTATAACGCTGATGTTGTTTTAAATCAAGCAAACTACTGGGGAGCTTATAAAAACGGATACTTCAATTCTCTCATTTCTCAGAAAAATGTTGTAAAAACAACCGAGGGATATAACTATCTTGCAATCAACGATGATATTTGGGTATATACAGGTATTACCTCCGTTGTAGCCGACGAATCGAATATCGGATTCTTGCTCGTAAACCTTCGTACAAAAGAAGCCAAAACCTACGCTATAAATGGTGCTGAAGAATATTCCGCTATGGAATCGGCAGAAGGTAAAATTCAAGAAAAAGGATATACCGCTACCTTCCCGATACTTGTAAATATCGCTGACACTCCTTCTTATTTTATCAGTCTTAAAGACTCGGCAGGACTTGTTAAATCATATTCATTTGTATCGGTTGCCAACTATCAGATAGTTGGAGTTGCTGATACAGTTGCCGATGCAGAAAGCGAATACAGACGTCTTCTCAAGGAGTCAGGCAAACTTAATGAAAATGCATCATCCGCTAAGACCGAAACCGTAACAGGTATCGTTTCGGCAATCACTTCCGCAGTAGTTGAGGGTAACACCTGTTATTATATCCGTCTTGGCAGCAGCGACACTATTTATATCGCAAATGTTTCTCTTAACGATGCGCTTCCCTTTGTAAAGGTTGGCGACCCGCTAACACTAACACTTGATACAAACGGAGAAAAACCTGACGTTACTGCTATAAAACTCGGTAACTAATAAAATTATTTACAGCACTCATTATTCTTGAGTGCTGTTTAAATATGGAGGAAAACTAAATGAAAACAAAATTATCCCCTCGTTTTTGGACTGCGCTAACCCTTTTCAGTCTTATCGGTCAGGTTGCATGGGTAGTTGAAAACATGTATTTTAATGTTTTTATCTATAAGATGTTTAATGCAACTGCCGAAAATATTTCGGCAATGGTCGCCGCTTCTGCTGTTGCCGCAACCGTTACAACTGTATTTATGGGAGCTCTCTCCGA
Source organism: Acutalibacteraceae bacterium (assembly GCA_045654425.1). GTDB lineage: Bacteria > Bacillota > Clostridia > Oscillospirales > Acutalibacteraceae > SFWF01. Next base: position 5,464 of record JAZONJ010000088.1, on the reverse strand, counting down.
TAAAATCGGAAAAAGAAAACTCTTTATGTGCGCAGGCTACATACTTTGGGGTATTTCTATATTATCTTTCGCATTCATAAAAACCGAAACCATAAACGCTCTCTTCCCTTCGGTGGTTTCGGCTGCCGCTGTCGGAGTGAATCTCGTTATAATACTCGACTGTGTTATGACATTCTTCGGTTCGACTGCAAACGATGCCGCTTTTAATGCCTCGGTTACCGATTCAACCGACTCTTCGAACCGTGGAAGCGTTGAGGGTATAAATTCTATGATGCCCCTTGTTGCAATACTCGTTGTTTTCGGTTCGTTTATGTTTTTCGATCTTGAGCAGAGCAGCAGTTGGACTGCGATATTCATTATCATCGGTATTGTTGTTTTTGTTATCGGAATACTCGGAATCTTCCTCATCAAAGACCCTGAAATAAGACCTTCCGATTCAGGATATTTCAGCAATATCTTTTATGGTTTTAAACCCTCTACGGTTAAAGAAAATGTGAAACTTTATATCTCTTTTATCGCATTTATAATCTTTAATATCTCGATACAGATATTTATGCCTTATCTTATCATTTATTATGAAAAAAGTCTCGGTATGACCGACTATGTTTTCATAATGGCTCCTGCAATTATTCTTGCATCTGTATTTACCGCTCTTTGGGGCAAGGTATATGACAAAAAAGGCTTTAAATTCTCGATAATCTGTTCTTTATCCGCACTTGCTCTCGGATATATAATTCTCTATTTGACACGCACAACTTTACCTGTATTTATCGGTTCGCTTCTTATGATGTGCGGTTACCTTTCAGGTATGGCTGTTTTTGGAGCTCTGATTCGTGACAACACACCAAACGGCAAAGCCGGCAGACTGCAGGGAATACGTATTTTTTCACAGGTGCTCATCCCCGGAATTATCGGTCCTGCGGTTGGTGCTTATGTGCTTCGGGATGCAGAGAAAATACTGAACTCTGACGGCACCGAATCTTTCCTGCCGAGTGCGGATATTTTCCTCGCAGCACTCATTGCGGCTTTGCTTATTCTCCCAATCCTACTCATTATTTTTAAGGTGACAAATAAAGATGAAACAAACTGAATTTGAAAGACTTGTAACACCCTTTGAAAAAGACCTTACCGAGACTCCTTGGCAGGAGTACCCTAGACCTCAACTGAAAAGAGATTCCTATCTAAACCTCAATGGGAAATGGGAGTTTTCGGTTAAAAAAGGTAATTCAAAAGAATACATTGGTGAAATACTAGTTCCCTTCCCACCTGAATCAAGAATTTCAGGTATCGAAAGACAATTTGATAAAAACGATATTCTTGTTTATAAAAGATCCTTTTATGTTGAAAAAGATTTTTTACGCGACCGATTGCTTCTTCATTTCGGCGCGGTAGACCAATTCTGCAAAGTATTTATAAACAATAATCTTGTCGGAGAACATGAAGGCGGTTATATACCATTCTCATTTGATATCACCGAGTTTACGAGTATTGGTCAGAATGAAATTACTGTCGAGGTCAGCGACCCTCTTGATTTAGAATTACCATACGGAAAACAGTGTAAAAAGCGCGGTGGTATGTGGTACACTCCCACAAGCGGAATATGGCAGACTGTTTGGCTCGAATCGGTGCCTGAAAAATACATTAAAAATATCAGAATCCTGCCCGATATGAATAAAGTTCATATTGAAGTTTCGGGCGGTGAAAACGAAAAGACTCTGATACTTGACGGTAAAGAATTTTCATTCGAATCTGAAATTGATATTGAAATCGAAAATCCTAAACTCTGGACACCTGATAACCCGAAACTATATAATTTTACTGTCATTTCGGGCAACGACAAAATCGACAGTTATTTTGCGCTACGCAAAGTTGAAATTAACGGTAATAAAATATTGCTAAACGGAAAGCCCGTATTCTTTCACGGTCTTTTAGATCAAGGATATTTTTCCGATGGTATATATCTTCCGGCAACCGAAGAAGGCTTTAAAAAAGACATTCTGACTATGAAAAAACTCGGTTTTAACATGCTTCGCAAACACATTAAAATCGAGCCTGAAATCTTTTATTACTACTGTGATAAATACGGAATGTTCGTTTTCCAAGACCTTGTCAACAGCGGCAAGTACAATTTCTTTATTGACACTGCTCTTCCGACAATCGGCCTTAAAAAAGGCATAACACACAAAGCCTCGAAAAAGCGCCGTGAAGCCTTTGAAAAGACCGCCGAAGAAACGATTTCACTTTTATACAATCACCCGTCAATCGTTTATTACACCCTATTTAACGAGGGTTGGGGACAGTACGATGCTGTTAGACTTTACCGCCAAATGAAAAACCTCGACCCAACAAGAGTATGGGACGCAACTTCCGGTTGGTTTTGGACAAATGAAAGCGATGTACTCAGCGAGCATATTTATTTCAAGCCCCTGAAACTTAAAAATGACGGCAGACCACTTGTACTGTCAGAATTTGGCGGATACTCATACAAGGAAAACGGTCACGTATTCAACACAAAAAATACCTATGGTTATAAATTCTATAAGGATGCAGATGAGTTCAAAAAAGGACTTATTGAACTTTACACCGAGCAGGTTATTCCTATGATTGAAAAGGAAAATCTTTGTGCAGTTGTTTATACTCAGGTTAGTGATGTTGAAGACGAAACAAACGGACTCTTTACCTACGACCGTCAAGCCCTGAAGGTTGACGATGATGAGATGAAGCAAATTTCAGAAAAAATATATAAAGCATATAAATAGAAAAACGGTGTCGGAAAATCCGACACCGTTTAAATTTTATTGAACTTACGCTGCAGCCTTTTCTTTTGTTGTCATTTTGATAACAAATAGTGTTGCAACTGTGAGTACGGTTGCGATTGCAAGAGAAATGTAAACATTCTGTACGAAGCCTGCAATTATGTAGGAAACAAAGGAGATTGCAGCAACTGTAATCGCATAAGGAAGCTGAGTCGATACGTGGTTGATGTGGTTGCACTGTGCACCAGCCGAAGACATGATTGTTGTATCTGAAATCGGCGAGCAGTGGTCACCACATACTGCACCTGCAAGACAAGCAGACATGCTCATAACGCCAAGTGTGCTTCCAACGGGGAAGATTGCAAGAACAATCGGAATAAGGATTCCGAAGGTTCCCCAAGATGTTCCGGTTGCGAAAGCAATAAAGCAAGCAACGATGAAGATTATTGCCGGCAGGAAGTTATTGAGACCGCTTGCATTTGCGAGAGTTGCCTCAACGAAACTTGAAGAATCAAGAAGGCCGGTCATATTCTTAAGAGAGGTTGCCATTGTAAGAATGAGGATTGCGGGAACCATTGCGATGAAGCCCTTAGGAATGCATTCCATAGCTTCCTTAACAGAAACAAGTCCTCTTGCTACGAAATAAATTATAACAAATACAAGAGCAACAAGTCCGCCCCAGGGGAGACCAACTGTAGCGTCGGTATTGGAGAATGCATCAACAAAGCCGAGAGAAGCGTCATAATTTGCAGAAGCAAATACCCACTCTTCACCCATACATCTACCAACGTAGAAAAGAGAATAAACGCAAACAGCGATAAGAACTAAAATGGGAAGAACAAGGTCGATAACCTTTGCTTTATTTGAAGAAGGAGCTTCTTCTTCGTTTCCGCCTTCGCTTCCGCCAAATGTAAAGAGATCACCATTCATAGCATTCTTCTCATGAAGCTTCATCGGGCCGTAATCAAACTTCATAAGTGTGATTGCGATGATGAAAACAAAAGTCATAAGAGAATAGAAGTTGTAAGGAATTGCCTGAACAAAAAGCGAAATTCCCTGTCCTTCGGGAGCATAACCCGAAACGGCTGCAGCCCAAGATGAGATAGGAGCTATCATACAAACGGGAGCTGCGGTAGCGTCGATAAGATACGAAAGCTTAGCTCTAGAAATCTTAGTCTTATCGGTTACAGGACGCATTACAGCGCCAACGGTAAGACAGTTGAAATAGTCATCGATGAAGATAAGTATGCCGAAAGCGAATGTGGCAAGAGCAGCGCCTACCTTTGTCTTAACGTGCTTAGCTGCCCAATTTCCGAACGCTTTAGATCCACCTGCTTTATTGAGAAGAGCAACGATTATTCCGAGAAGAACAAGGAATATAAAAATTCCTGCGCTGCCCGAAACTGCAGAAATGAATCCGTCGCTGACCATCGAGTCAACAGTGTGGATAGGATTGAAGCCGGTCGAAAGAAGACCGCCAACGAGAATACCTACAAAAAGAGATGAGTAAACTTCTTTTGTAAGAAGTGCCAGACCGATAGCAACTACCGGCGGGAAAAGTGACCATAATGTTCCGACAGGGCTTGTGATATTTCCTGTGAATGCACAGAGCACAGCGAAGCCGACAACGAAAGCAATGATGAGCACTTTAGGGATAATTTTCTTTGCTGTCATTTTAATTTCCTCCAAAATAAAATATCACGATAACACGCAAAAAGCGATTACCGTGACATAAAGTTCTGTCATTAGATAGCGCTCCACTTTGCGTGACAGCAACAGCCGTATTTCGAATGTTGCCAGCCCTAAAACCTTTTCGGCAAGATTTTAAAACTTCGGCGGTCTTCCCTTTCTTTACGGCACATTTCCGAGCATACCATAAGTACTTTTGAAGGTCGCACCTCTATCGTTTAGTTTACAAGCAAATATTAACATAATGTTCACATATTGTCAAGAAATATGTAAAAACGACCCGATTGTTCGGGTCGTTTAATTTTATTCAAAACACTTTTTACCCATTCGGATAACAGCTTCGGTTTCAGCCTCACCTGTCCCTGGCGCAAATCTTGCCGAATATATGCTCGATTCATACACTAGCGGAAGATGCATATCACGAGGAGGCATATAACAGGTTACAGAATCCGACTGTGAATATGCGCAGCAGATATTTTTATCTGTGGGAGATGCGTTTCTGATATCATAAACGAACTTTGAGAAAACCTCGCCACTGATACCCGAGAAGAGAATATCGCCGAGACGGATTGCCATTGACTGTGTCTCATATTCGGTTCTTTCATTATTTATGTACCAGCTTAGCATAAGCTCTTTTCTTGAATAGAGGCTAGCATCACCAAGCGGATCAGAAATATGTCCCTCACCCTCGGGAGGATTATCAAGAAGCCAGAGGAATCTTTCGCGGATTTCATCGGGAAGCTCACGCTTGTAAACGGTTACCTTTTCAACCTCGCAACGAAGCACATCCGCCTCAACCTTCTCTGCCTTTGAAACAGCATCGAGATAACTGTTTGTTACTACCTCACCAATCTCATCCTGAGGAGTAACGAGTCGCTGACCGGGCAAATAATTCAAGTGGTTGATATCGCCACAGAAGCCTGCGAAGAAGAGGGATATAAATCCCTGATGATACTCTTTTTTAAGAGCATCTGCGACAAGACCAGAATAGTCGGCTGAGAGCCAAGTCCTGTCAAAGT
>JAZONJ010000087.1:0-7533 GCA_045654425.1 Acutalibacteraceae bacterium | reverse complement strand
TTTTCTATAAATTTAGCCATTGCCGCCACAAAAGAAGACTCTTCCGTTCTTCTAATTGATATGGATGCAGGCATGCGTTGTCTTGACCTTCTGCTCGGAGTATCAGAGTCGGTGGTTATGGATGTTTCGGATGTCGTCAATGGAGCCGATATTGTCTCATCTGCTATACCTGTTCCAAAATACGGCGGACTTTATCTGCTTCCTGCTCCATCTGTGGCAGGTACTGTTGACCCCGACAAATTCTCAAAATTTATCGAAAGTCAAAGAAAAAACTATTCTCTTATTATAATCGATTTTCCTGCCGGAAGCGACTATACTCTTTATAAAGAGCTGCCGAGAGATACGCATTTTGTATGTATCTGCAATCCTGACCCTGTTTCTGTCAGAGATGCCGCTCTATGTGGCGCGGCAATACGCTCAATGAACCGAAACGGCTACCTTATTATTAATAAATATGATTACGAATATATACAAAACCAAAGCTTTAAAACTCTCGATGACATTATAAATGAAACAGGACTTCGATTACTCGGTCTTGTTCCTATAAGTTATAAATTCGTTTATGCTTTCAGTACAGGTCTCTTCCCCAAACGCGGAAGAGAGGCTAAAGCCTTTTTACGTATACTGAAAAGAATAAAGGGACAATCTGTCCCACTTCCAAAGCACAAAAAAATATAAAACAACGGTTCATACAGCAAACGAAAGGAGATCAAATTTATGAACATTGCACTTAACGCACACGACACCAAAAAAGAGCTTATGGCTCAATTTTGTATTGCTTATTGCGGTATTTTAAGCCGACACAACCTACTTGCAACGGGTTCTACGGGAAAGATTATTTCCGAAGCTACCGGACTTGAAATTATAAAGTTTTTAAGTGGTAGCCACGGTGGTTCCCAACAGATTGCCGCTCGTATCGGTTGCGATGAAATAGATATGCTTCTTCTTTTCCGCGACCCTATGAATCCGAATTCAAATCAGATTGACGAAAATGAGCTTCTTCGTCTTTGCGACATTCATCAGATTCCTGTCGCAACAAATATAGCTACCGCCGAGGTTCTTATTCACGGACTCGAGCGCGGTGACCTTGATTGGCGAGAAATTGTCAATCCCACTAATAAATAATTCTTATACTCCGACACGTCTGATGTCGGAGTAAATCTTGTTATCACGGAGAAATATTATGGCAGAAATTAATAAAGCGCCTAGAGGCACAAATGACGTTTTACCCTCGGACGTTCATAAATGGCAGTTTGTAGAGCAGAGACTTATCGAAACTGCTTCACTTTACGGTTTTAAGGAAATTCGTGTTCCTGTATTTGAGCATACCGAGGTATTTACCAAGAGCGTTGGAGACACCACCGACGTTGTTCAGAAGGAAATGTATACCTTTACCGATAAAGGCGATCGTTCCATTACCCTCAGACCCGAATTCACCGCAGGTGTTATCCGCTCGGTTATTGAAAATTCACTTACCGCAGCGGCTCTTCCTGTTAAGGTTTGCTACTGTGGTGGTTGTTACCGCTACGAAAAGCCTCAGGCAGGACGTCTTCGTGAATTCCACCAGTTCGGTGTTGAGTGTATCGGCGCCGCTTCCCCTGCAGCAGATGCAGAGGTTATCTGTCTTGCTAATAGCTTACTTAAAAACGCAGGTGTTAAAAAGGTTTCGCTTGAAATCAACTCAATCGGCTGTCCCGAATGTCGCGCAAGGTATCATGCCGCTTTAAAGGAATATTTCTCGGCTAAATCTGAAACACTTTGTGAAACCTGCCGCGACAGACTCGAACGCAACCCGATGAGAATTCTTGATTGTAAGTCTCCTGTTTGCTCTGAGATTGCCGAGACTGCTCCTGTTATGCTCGACTTCCTTTGTGACGACTGCTCCGCTCATTTTGAGGGTGTTCGTTCACAGCTTGACGCTGTTGGAGTTGAATATACTGTTAATCCCAAGATTGTCCGCGGACTTGATTACTATACAAGAACTGTATTTGAGTTTATTTCGGGCGACATCGGAGCACAGGCTACTGTTTGCGGTGGCGGACGTTACGACGGACTTCTCGAACAGATGGGAAGCCAGCCTACACCTGCTCTCGGATTTGCAATGGGAGTTGAAAGACTTTTAATGGTACTTGAAAATCAAGGCGCAGAAATGCCTGAGCCTACAAAGTGCGACCTTTATATCGCTCCAATGGGAGAAAAGGCAGCACTCAAAGCCGCTACACTCTGCGAGCAGCTTCGTAACGAAGGCTTCGAAGCTCTTTATGATATTGTCGGCAGAGGTCTGAAAGCTCAGATGAGATATGCCAATAAAATCGGTGCTCTCTATACGATTGTTCTCGGAGATTCCGAACTCGAAGAAGGCAAAGCCCGACTCAAGTGTATGGAAAACGGAGAAGAGACCGAAATTGAGCTTAACAACATCGTTGAAGCTATGTACGATGCGAGACTCTCCGAAATAACCGAAAGCTTTAATATTTAATAAAAAATGGGTCGATGTTTTATCGACCCATTTTTTTATTCCACCTTACAGCCGGGGTAATAGTGGAGCAATATTTCTTTATAGTTTTTACCCTGCTGAGCAAGATAATGCGCTCCGTATTGGCTCATACCGATTCCGTGCCCATAGCCGCGAACAGTAAAGGTAAATATTCCGCCCGCATAAGCTACATCAAAGTTTGAGGAACGCAAAGAAAGCGCACTTCGGATATCTCCACCCGAAACTGCCTTTCCACCAATTACCGCCGTCATAACACTTCCGCTATCAGTTTTTCCTATATCTCCAAACCAAGTTGAAGCATCCCCCGAAAGAGTAACTACAGCAGATAATTTTTCTTTCAGTTCAGATTCAGCAAATGTCACTGTACTCAGATAATTCGGTGAAAGCTTATCCCCTGTGCTATCAACCGAAACTAAATAGGAATAATCTCCTCCCCAGATATCCACCGCATTTTCGGTCTTTCCCGATGAAATCGCATGATATGCGGCAAGAATCAGTTTTTCATTATATGTAATGGTCTCATACAGAACGCTTTTTACGGCAGAACGAATCTTCTCTTCGTAAGTGTCGGCGTTTTCTCCCCACTTTTCTCGAGCTTTGTCACGTGGAGTAAATGCCTGATCAACCGAAGAGTCGTCAGTTATATCATAGTTCTTGTCCGTTGCCTCTGCTTTACGCATAGCGTATGTATAAGCAGCAACCGTCTGAGCCTTGAGAGCCTCTGTTTCATAGAGAGCGGGCATCTCTGCCGCAACAACCGAAAAAAGATAATCCTCGACCGACATTTCTTCTATTTCTCCGTTTGCACTTCTAAGCACCTTTATTTTTTTGTTTTCTTCAGGTGCTGCCTCTAAAAACGGCTCGCCCATAGCAGGAAGGTTTGCGCCTTCCTTTTTATCTCCTTTTGCGGCAAGAGGAAAAAACAGCATAGCTATCATCAGAATAAATATCGACACCAAATACAATCTTTTCATGCAAATTCCCTTTCTTCTCCCTTTGTTTTGTGTTGACTTTTATCTTTGCTCATTATAAAATATATATGTTAATGACTTGAAAATAATTACCGGAGGGTATATATTTTGAATATCAAACAAAGTTATCTCTATTTTTTCTTAGCAACCGCATTCGCTGTGGTTTTGAGAATTCTACTCCTTTCTTTTGCAATCGATTCGGAGAGCGGATTTATTAAAAGTGAATATTCAGTTTTAGCGGGTATTATGCTTGCCGTTATTACTGTAGTTGCTGTTCTTTGTTTCGTTTTTGGTTACTTAACCAAGGCTACTCTTAAAGCATCTCTACCCAAAAACACCGCTTTCAAGGTAGCCTCTCTTCTTCTCGGAGCAATCATTCTTTACGACACCATTTTTTCAACAATGGAATATACCATTTCACCTTGGCAGAAGACATTTGAATTCATAACGGCAATTCTTGCCGCCGTTGCGCTCATTTCCTATATCATAATGGACTCAATGAAAATCGAATATCCGCGACTTGTCACCATAGCTCCTATACTTTTCTGGCTTTTAAGGCTTGTTATTATTTTCACTTCCTTCTCTTCGCTCGCAAATATCGTTGACAATATCTTTGAGCTTGCCGCTCTGTCGCTCATTCTTCTCTCTTCTCTTGAGGTAGCAAAATCTATTTGTCTCGAAACCGAAGAAAAAAAGCAGACTATAAATTTCGCACTATTCCTCACCACTGCTCTAGTATGTTTTGTAACCTCAATTCCGAGAGCTATTGTTGCAGTTACGGGTTATGCCGATATGCTTCACAAAAACGACCTTCCGATAATGACAACACTCGTTGCAGGAATCTACTTTACGATATATACTATTTCTAGTTATAAAACAAATGAAAAGTAAAAAATTAACGGTGTCCAAAGGGACACCGTTTTCCTTTTATTACTATTATAATTTAACTTTTTCTTCGATAATGTCAGCAGCATTATCCATATAACCCTGATTGAACTTTTCAAATTCGCCCTTGTCGGCAAGCTCTGCAAGTTTTACATCTATCGGAACCTGAGCGAGCATGAGACAGTCGAGTTCTTCGGCAACTGTCTCGGTCTTGCCTTCTCCGAAAATTCTGAACTCTGCTCCGCAATCGGGACAGCAGATATAACTCATATTCTCAACAATTCCAAGTACCGGAACGTTCATCATTGTTGCCATTTTATATGCCTTTTTAACAATCATCGAAACAAGGTCCTGAGGAGATGTTACAATAACAATTCCATCAATGGGAAGCTGTTGGAAAACTGTGAGCGGAACATCGCCTGTTCCGGGAGGCATATCGACAAACATATAGTCAACATCTCCCCAACAAACGTCGCTCCAGAACTGAGTAACCGCGCCTGCGATAACAGGTCCTCTCCAAACAACAGGAGTCTCTTCGCTCTCGAGAAGAAGGTTAATCGACATAACCTTGATGCCGTCGTTTGTCTCTTTCGGTAGAATACCAAACTCGGTGCCTTCAGCTCTGTCATGAATTCCAAACATTTTTGGAATAGACGGTCCTGTTATATCTGCGTCAAGAATTGCAGTGCTATAGCCCTTTCTCTTCATAAGAACAGAAAGCATAGCGGTAACAAGGCTCTTTCCTACTCCGCCCTTACCCGATACGACACCGATAACCTTTTTAACATTACTGTTAACATTTGTTTCAGCTTTTTCTATTTCATGACTTCCCGCTTTGGAACAGCTCGAGCAATCGCCGCTGCAGGAAGTATCATTACATTTTCTTTCATCTGCCATTTTAATTTGCCTCCGTAAATGTTATATTTATATTATAACACTTACGAATCATTTTTCAATGGGCTTTATTCAAAAATTGTTTCAATTATTTTTGAAGGGTTCGGTGGAGAATATACAAATCGGTCAATATGGTCTTCTGTATAGAAATATTTAGTTTTGTGAGGATAGTCTGAATCAAAACTATCGATTATTATAAGCTTTATCTTCATTTTTTCGGGAATCATACTCTTTATGTAGACCGATGTGCTTTGTCCGACATAAACATCACTCCGCGCTTCTGCAAGCCCTGCAAGATTAGGTGCGAGTTCAATAAAAACGCCATAGTTTTCAACGCTTCGGACAATTCCGTGAACCGTCTGCCCTTGGGAGAATTCTGCCGCATTTTCTTCCCATGTTCCGAGCAATTCTTTATGGGAAAGCGTTATGCGACCATTATCAATCTGCTTAATTATTACCTTTATATCTTCTCCGACTGAAAATCTGTCACGCGGATGTGATATTCTCGAAACCGATATTGAATCTATCGGCAAAAGAGCAACATTCCCACAACCGATGTCGCAAAAAGCACCGAAAGATTCCAGGTGAGTAATTCGGGCATCGATAATATCTCCTATACTGTAATTATCTGAGATATTCCTTTTGCAAATCAACTGAGCTTCTTTTCTGGAAAGAAGAGCATACGGCTTGCCCAAAGAATCACTCTTCATTTCTGTAACAGTAAAAGAAACTGCCTTGCCCACCCTGGAAATCAGAGCAATGTCGCGGGTTGTTCCCTCTTTAATCCCAATTGCCCCTTCACATCGCGGAATAATCCCTCTCATGCATCCAAGATTCACAAGAAGATTGTGGTCATTGTCGCACATAAAAGCCGTAGATTCCAAAATTTCGCCCGTTTCAATGGCTTCTTTTATATCTGAAAGTGAATAGGCTGTTTTATTACCTCGTTCGGTCAGCCATCCTTCAGGGTAACATACCTTCATTATTCTCAACCTTTCTTTTTTTCTTAATATAAGATATATGAAAAAAATTCTAGAATAATGATTGAAAAAAAGAGATAAAGAATGTAAAATTATAAGCAGGAGGCGTATCATGAAACTTTTTATTATCTTATCCGCTATTATCATATTTTTGCTTATTCTTCTTACCGTTTCGTCCTTTGTGGCTCTCGGTCTTATGACCCATAACGTAAAACGCAAGTCCAAAGCTTCTAAAAAAAGAGCCCTTGATGCTGATATACTGTTCGGAGATAAAATCGAAGAAGGCATAAAACACATTCGTGAGACTCCTTTTGAGCAGTGGCAAATTAAAAGCTTTGACGGACTCTCCCTATACGGCAGATTTTTCAGAAACGGCGCTTCAAACAAGACCATTATTCTTCTACACGGATTTCGCTCAAGCGGAGAGCACGATTTTTCCTGCGCATTTAAAATGTATTTTAACCACGGATTTAATATTCTAATCCCCGACCAGCGCGCTCACGGAAAAAGCGAAGGAAAGTATATTAGTTACGGTGTGCTTGAGAGATTTGACACAAAGGGTTGGATAGAAAAAGTCATCGAAGAACAAGGCGCTGATACAGCAATTTATCTTAGCGGTGTTTCGATGGGTGCTTCAACCGCACTTATGGCATCGGGATTATCTCTCCCTGAAAATGTCCGTGGAATTATTGCCGACTGCGGATTCACCTCCCCCGCAGAAATCATAAAAAAGGTAATGCGTGAAGATATGGGATTCCCACTCTTCCCGATTTTTTATACAACGCGACTTCTTGTGAAGCTCGTTGCAAAGTTCGACCTTGATTATTCCTGTCTTGATGCACTGAAAAGAAATACCATTCCTATGCTTTTTATTCACGGAACAGCAGATAATTTTGTTCCGTTTTATATGGGCGAGAAAAATTTCGAAGGCTGCAAATCGGAAAAATATTCACTTTGGGTAGAGGGTGCCGGGCATGGAACGTCCTTCCTATTTGAAACCGAACGATGCGTTAAAGCTCTGGAAGAATTTACAGAAAAATATATATAACAAAAAACACCTTGAAACAATTTCAAGGTGTTTTATTTTTACTTCAAAAATCCGTTTACTATCTGCTCTTCAGCCTCTGCTTCGGTAAGTCCTAAAGTCATAAGCTTTATAAGCTGTTCGCCTGCGATCTTTCCGATTGCCGCTTCATGAATAAGAGATGCTTCGGCATGGTTTGCCATAATTTCAGGGACCGCGCTGACCGATGCCGAATCCATAATAATCGCATCGCATTCGGTATGTCCCGAGCAGACATTGTTT
>JAZONJ010000086.1:0-1703 GCA_045654425.1 Acutalibacteraceae bacterium | reverse complement strand
TGGTATTTTATTCGCCTCCAAAACTGCCGAAGGCAATATCACTTGTCGCAAGACAAATATCACTGCGAAGCAATATAACTCGCCAAAGGCGAATAAAACTGGCCAAGTATCCTTACGGGCACTTGGCCTAGTAGCGGAGTTTTCTTTTATAATAAATGTTTCACTTTTTCGGGGAAGGTGAGGTAATCGTCTATTGTGATATAGCCGAAATCTGACTTGTAAACCGATTCGTCATTTCCACCCTCGCCATAATCATCTCCGATGAAAACAACCTCATCGTGAGAAAATCCGTGCTCCTCGCAATAAAGCTCGAGAGCGTATCGCTTATCGTACGGCTTTGGAGCCATATCGAAAGAGGAAGAGCCGCCGACGAACACAATGTATTCCGGGAAGAGCTCGCAAACCTCTTTATAAATTGCACGACGTTTTTTTCTGTCGGGGTCAAAAGCCAGCTTGTCCTCCTGCTTTGCTTTAGTTCCGAGTATCGCGAATGTAACACATCCTGATGGATGAAACTCGACGCTCTCACCTTTAAATTCTGTAAAACCGTATTTTTCGCGAAGAGCCGAAACTCTCGAAATAACCGACTCTTTGTCGCAGGGAAAAATAAGGTCACGTTTCATGTCAGGTGTTTTGGTATCGGGGTTATATTCAGCATACTGAAGTCCGTAGTTTCCGATAATATCTATTGGAAACTGCTCCATCTGATTCCAGATTCTCATAACCTGTCCTGCGCCGACCATCACAAGCTTGTACTTTTTCGATAAAGCAACAAGGGCTTCCTTTGTTGCCGCAGGAATCGGCTGTTTATGCTGTGACAGGGTTCCGTCAAGGTCCATCGCTATAAGTTTAATGCTCATATTATTTCCTCTCTGCCGAAAATATCATAATAGGTCCAAAGGACAGTAAAACGGTCTTTAAGGTCTTTTGCAAATGCTACGGCATCATTTATCTTTTCTTTTGAATATGTGCTATAAAACTCGTTGATATCAAGCTCGATGTCTGATAATATCTTTAAGATCTCTTCAGCTGTAGGCATTTCGGAGAGTATAGATACGAGCTCACTTTGCTTTTCTTTATAAACTGAGAGACGGTCATCATTGTACCAGCCTGTCTTGTTATGAAGCGCAATACAACCGTCTGCAATCTCGGTGTAAACTCTTTTTATTTCGGATGTATATTCTTCGTTCTCCATATTAAACTGTTTTTCGGGAAGAGAAGCATTTTTGAGTTTTTCCCTTATCTTCGCTGTAATATAAGTTGAATAAACTACATCAATTCCGTGAGGAAGATACTTCTCATTATTCAGTATTCCCGTAATTTCAAAGAAATGTGACAGATGATGCTCACTACCCGAAGCGGGGCGGGAATTTTCGGCGTATGCCATTGCGATTCCAACTCCTATAAGAGCTTCGGTAAGGGTTTGGATAGCGGTTTCATCTCGCTCAAGAAGCTTCTTTGCCAAAGGAAGCACCTCACGGAGCATATCGTAAGTCAGCGAATAAATATAATCACAGAAAAATTCTCCGTGAACTAAGTGTCCGAGTTTCCAGTCACAAAGCGCCGAATATTTTCCGATAATATCGCCGTAACCTGCCTTTATCATTTCGAGCGGAGCGTCCTTTATAACCTCGGTATCTCCGATAAATCCGTCGGGAACCTTTGCCGAATAGGTGATCTTCATACCACCTGTTATCATTGCT